>JACSRJ010000345.1 GCA_014879835.1 Anaerolinea sp. | reverse complement strand
CACCGCGAAGCGGTCGTACAGGGGGGATGAGGTCAATCATCGAAAGGTGACTTCTCAAATGGCTTCTAAAAGCGCTATGACTTACCCAGTTGAGCCAATTCACCTTGTTTCTGTCGAAAAGGGCAGTTGGAGCACACTACTTTAGTTTATAACGGTGATAAGGAATACTAATAACTATTAAATATACCCTACTTGATTATTCTATTAATTGATCTGATAATGTTAGTGATGGGTTGTGGATTTATCTTGTAGGAGGTAAGCCTTATGCGCGAAAAATTCGCTGTGTTGATCGTGATGGCAATGTTTCTCGCTGCGTGCGGCGGTGGAGGGAACAATGCCACCACACCCCCGGAGACGGCCAAACTTCCGGAATTGACCCAAAGTACCACCAGCGATGATGGGGTGACCGTCCGATACCCTGAGGGCTGGATGCCGCCCATCACCAAGATCGGTATTTTTGTCTATAACTCCAAGGAGGCCGAGACGGGCGTTACCTTGCTCAGTATGCCCAAGGGGAGTATCTACATTCAGATCGGCAAACAGCCATTTGCAGGCAAAACCTTGAGCGAGGCCTTCGATTTTGCCTATTCCCAGATGCCCCAGATGCTCAAATTGACACTGGGCGAAAAACAAACCATCAAAGTGGGTTCAGCAGATGCTTTTAAGGCGGTGGGCAAAGGCGAGAAAATAGCTCTGTATGCGGCCGTCCTGCCGGGGGATGATGAATCTTATCTGAGCTACTCAGTTTATGTTCATCCCGATGAACTAGAGACCCAGACGCCGCTGATCGAGGCAATTTTGGCCACGGTGAGCTACAAAAAACCCTAAAAGACCCTTCGACAAGGGTGGGATTTGTGCAGATTGTACTTCTTTTCCCCCTTCTCCCGCCCGCGGACGGGAGAAGGGGGCTAGGGAGATGAAGGCAAGTGCACAATTCCTACAATTTGTTGTGGCGTGGATTGATCAAGATGGGTTGTCCTCATATTCTTTATCCGCCTATAATCCAAAATACGATGTGGGCACTGCTCAAAGTATCAGAGGAGGACACCCGGTGCGGTTCGAGGAACTTCAGGCAAAACTGCGCGATCCTGATCAGTGGGTACGGGTAGAAGCGCTGCGTATTTTGGCGATGGTGGAAGAAACCCGTGCCATCCGCGACATCGAATGGGTTTTTAAGAACGATCCGGAACCGGGCGTGCGTCAGATTGCCCAATGGGCAGGACGGATCGTTTTTGCCGCGCTCAAGCAGCAAAATCGTCCTCAGGCGGACGCGAACGCTCCACGTGCAGTCGAAGAAGCCTTCCTAAACAGCCTCATCGACAAGGATCACCGCACTTATGAGGCTATGCAAAACCAAATGATGCAGCATGAGTTACGTGATGCGGTGCGAAGTTCAATGAATGATCAGCGCGAACTACCGCCGCCGTCGCCTCTACCTGTTTCTCCACCCCCAGAAATTAGCCGCAAGAGCAGTCTTGATCCATGGGAATTATTGGATGCTGGGCTTTCCTCTGATTTTTTTGAAGGGATGCACAATGCCTGAAGTGATTGACATCTGGATTCAGCGCCTTCGGGACCCCGATCTATCTCGTCGACGCGAGGCCATCCGCCAGTTAGAAGTATTGGGCGATCCTGCGGCACTGGGCCCATTGGCGGTGATCTTCGCACTTGACCCCGATCTGGAGACGCGCCGTTTGGCCCAAGTGGCGGGTAAGTCGATCTACTTCAACCTTGAACGCCGCGCCTCCGCCAATGAAGGAGCATCGGAGGAGGAACGACGCAAAGCAGCCGAGATCCTGACCAAGGCTAAGGATAAGAAGAATCGTTAAGACCCCTGCTATGCTCACTTACTGCGTGGTAAGTGATGATGCTCTTGTTGGGGGCGAACGCGAAAAATGCGCAGGATCGCGTGCCCGTTCACCCGGAGATACTGCCAAAAACGCTTCCCCATTGGGATCTTAGGGGGCGCTTCAAGCGCAGTCTGCAATGGGTCAGGGTACAAAACGGTCACCTTCACTTTACCGATGCCTTCACATTGTTCGGTACGCGATTCGGAACGCATTGCGGGTAGATTCCCAGAAAACCGCTGAAAATCTTCCGTGAGCAAGATGTACTCATTGGCGGGGATGCTGTTTTTGGTCAGTCGAAAGATCGTGATCACAGACTCGCCAGCCAGTTCCTCAAAAGTCTTGACCTGTTTGATGGCCACTTCCCCAAAGTGAAGCAGTACTTTCAGCCGCAGTTCACCAGCTTGCTGGCAGGCACTGCACCAACATACTGGGTCCTTTAGGGTTTTGTCCATTTGTCCCTTAAAAGCCTCAAAAAGACGGGCGGTCTGGGAAAGCACATCATGGCAAAGTGCACTCGGATCACCCTGCGATTCGGCGTAGAACAAAACCGCATCTCCCTCGATTTTGTTCACCTTGAGGGGATGCGCAGAGGAATCAATCACCGCTTCGAGCAGATCGGAGATGATTTGTTCGGCGTGCAGCAAAGCCATTGCATGATACTTGGTAAATCGGGTATAGCCGCTGATGTCCGCAAAGACCAATGCTGCTTGTTTGACCTGAATCGACATACTGTGTGTGTTCTCTTATTTTGTTAGCTAATTCTAAATTCTAGGGGTTGATGATATTCCAACGCAACTCAATGGACGGAATTAGGGGGTGAAGGCGTATCGCCCAACGCTGGCAATCGCATGGGTTAGGGCGCGAAGCAGTACTGGTTTAGACTGAGAGATCGTTTGAAAGGGGGGATTCATGTAGATTGAACCTATTTGCCCCCTATTTATCAAAAGCGTATTTTGAGGGGGAAGCCCCCTCAAGAGTCTTGTCCCCCTTCTCCAAGCTGAAGTCGGGCACCGCGAAGCGGTCGCAAAGGGGATGAGGTCGATCATCGAAGGGCGAGTTTTCAAACACTATCCTGTCAGGGTGTTTGAAAATTACCCGGAGGTCAATAGGTTTTGAGCCAACTGCTTAACCAATCAAGCGCCTTAGCACGAGGTTCACGCCCGGTAGGATCATCTTCCTCAAAGACGTAAAAAGATAACCGGTGCGCGGCACCAAAATGCTCATAGGCGGGCAAAGCCCGACGGTAAACCTCATTGGTTCCATACTGGTTCATATCTGCGGTGGTGGTAGAAAGCAAAAAAGGGCGAGGCGCGATCAGAGTCATAATATGATGCATATCTGCCACCTGAAGCAGACGAGGCACTACGAATTCGGGCTGAAACCACGCCCCTCGCCGCAGTGTATCTCGGTAATTGGCAATACCGCAATGCGCCACCCCAACCCGAATCCGAGGATCAAGGGCCATCGCCCAGATCGCCATTCTGCCCCCATAACCGTGACCCATAAAGGCGATTCGATTGGGGTCAAGCTCAGGACGAGTGAGCGCGTAGTCAATGCCCCGGCTCACATCCCAGATCACTTTGCGCAGAAGGGTTTCACCACGCAAAAGCCGCTGCGCCAGCAGATGAAAGTTGTATTCGCGGTCGTATTCCTCACCGTTGCTCTCTGGGGCGCGGCGTTCGCCAAACCCAATGGCATCTGGGGCAAACACGGCGTAACCGCGTTGAACCAGTTCTAGACCGGGATCATCACTGAGTCCTTTCCAGAACTCACTTTTACCGGATTGGTGGTTATTATTATGGCGGTGATGGGCATAAACCAGAGGCAGGGGCTTGCCGTTGGGAGGTGGTAGAAGTAGGTAAGCATAAGCCCAATCGTCAAGACTGACCTGATAACGCACATGCTCGCGGCGGTAACCATCCTGTTCCACCACGCCTAGAATTTCAGCTTCTAGAGGGGCCTCATCAGGCGGCGCGCCTAGAACCTGTGTCACTGCCTGACGGAGTGTTTCCGTATAGTTCGAGAGATGCATGTGCCTCTTTTCCGATCTTTCGGTCCCCGCACGGTTTCAAATTTCTAGGGGCATTGGAGGAATGACCACCGCCCCGGTTGTTAACCAGTGTACCCTGCTTGACGAAGCGCGAGGCGTCCTAACAAAGGCAGCGCGCTCTCATCGGAGGGTGGATGGTACAAACCGGCCCGCACATCCCGGTAATAACGCTCCAAGGGCAGTTCGTGAGTCATGGACGCACCACCTGCGACCCGCATGGCCCCATCAACCACGCGCACTGCCGCGTTCATACAGAATACTTTGCTCACGATCAGAGTCGGGCCAATCGTGTCCCGCGTTTCGGGATGATCATCCCATGCAGCAGCAGCGTTGTAAAGGATCGCTCTTGCCGCTTGGAGATCATATTCATTCTCCCCGATCCGACGCTGAATGCTCTCTAGCGCTGCGATAGGTTTGCCGAGGGCCGTGGGCACTCGATCTTGGGCGTACTGAAGGGCTACCTGATGGGCTGCCGCCGCAATTCCTAGATAAACCCCGCACAGGCATAAGGTGAACCACGGGTTAAAAGCAGCTTTATGGGCGTCGGAAGGTTGAGCCGAGGTAATCCCCACCAGCAGTCGATGGGGCACAAAGACTTCTTTTATGATCAGATCATGACTGCCCGTGCTGCGCATCCCCAAAGAATCCCATGTCTCCGCGATTTCGATGCCTTTCCCACGTGGGATCAAAAAACGGCCGACGCTGTCCTGACCTTCAAGCGCAGCCGGAACCACAAAATAATCCAGCACTGGGGACATGGAAGCGAAGGTCTTACGCCCGTTGATGATCCAACCTTCCGGGTGAGGACTCGCGCTGGTTTTTGGTCTACCCCCTCTGCTGGGGCTGCCCAGTTCCGGTTCTGTGGCACACGAGTTGAGAAGTGCACCCCGCTCGCGGATGTGCTGGCACACTTCAGCCAGAATGGACTCGTCCCATTCGCCTTTATCCACAGCCATACCTATGGTCTGGATGTGCATGGCCACGGCCAGTGCGGTACTGCCATCACCCCGCCCTAAGCGTTCCTGCGCCATGACCGCATCAAGCAGACGTCCACCCCAACCGCCATACCGCTCTGGTACGGGCAGCAGCGGATAACCGGATTCCCGAATGTCCTGATAATTTTCATACGGGAAGGTGCCCTCAGCATCATGTTGAGCTGCACGTTCGGCGAACTTCACTGCAAGTTCATCCGCGATCCGGAGTATCTCAGCACGTGGTTTCATGGTTTAATCACTCGATTTTTGGCTCATTTTAACTCAGAGAGGGCACGATCAATACCAATACTGATCGCCCGCTCGATCAAACGGGCCGCTTCATAGTGCGTTTTGATCTCCTTATCTGGGGCATCCCGTAAGGTGAGCATTTCCACCGTACCGTTGGCAAGGGATAACCCTTCACGGCAGACTATCACCGGATACTTCTCAAGGATGTCGCGCCGTCCAGAGATCGAGTCTGTCTCCCCCAGCAGGAGCAGCCCCATCTCGATCAACACCTGCCGATCATCGTGGGGAGTGTTGAGGTAAAGTTGGTGCTGTTCTGCGCCCTGCTTCCAACCCAGTTCCACCAGATTATGCCACAAATGCGCACGTTCACTCACCCGGCGAAAACGGGGCACAGACCCTTCTTTAGCGGCACGTTGAAGGAGATTGTGGAGAATCGTATCCACGCCCTCCACCCGAAGCAGGGTTCGGTCAAACTCGAAATAACGCAGCCCATTGGGGGCACGTACATACTCAGTGACCTGCATGAGACGCCTTGTGCCTGATTCCAGTCCATCAGAGAGTCGCTCTAGATCGTCCTCATGTTTTTTGGCCCGGTCAACCCCATACCGCTTGACTCCAACTAACAAAGCCGCGTGTCGGGTCAGGCGCACCGCCTCATCTTCCGCACCCTTTTCCGCCTGAGCATAAATCTGATCATCAAGCCATTCCAGTAGTTGGTCGTCCAGTACCAGACGGGGGCGTTCTTTCAGAAAGAGAAAACAGCCATCACTATCTTTAAGGGCGCTGTAGGCCAGCCAATCAGGGAGTAGATCCTCACGGGCGACAAATCGCGCTTCTTGGCGTAGTCGAGCAGCGGTTTGGGCGATCTCGGCCGCATCAAGGCTTTTTTGCCCCCTGCCGCGGCCTGCTGTGTGGCGCTGATGGGCGGCCCGAAACTCATCATTGAGGATGTCCAGCGCCGCCAGCCAATCAAAGGCGCGGAGACTGGCAAGGCGCTCCCGGAGATAACTGATCACCCCAAAGAAAAAGGAGTCAAGCGCTGCGGATGGTATGGAGTCAGGGTCTGCGCTGCCGTCCAAGATCGCCCACACAGTCGCCGCGATTTTGGGTGCTTCACCCACTGGGGTAACCAACGGCATAGAAGGCGCGATACGACTTGGCTCCCATGTGGGTTGGGCGCCCCACTCACCGAGCGTGTGGATCGAACTTATAAAGGTGCGCAGCCGACGGCACTTACCCCGTACCGGATAACTTGGGGCAGTTCGTTCCTGCTCCAAAAGGTACTGATCAAGCGCGCCTAGATCAACCCCTCGAACAGCCTGCATCACCTGATCAACCCGTTCCGCACTCAACAATTCCTCGTAAGCGGCGCGTACCCGCTTTTCGGAGAAGGCCGGCGAGGCGGTCTGTGTGCGCTTTTTCCCCACTTCAAGATACATGGTGTCCGGGTCACCGGTATTCATCAGGCGAAAATAACCCGCCTTTTCACCAGCATCTAAAAAGGATTTCAGGTTGGGCAGCCCATAGGCTTTAAAAGTAAAGCCCGGAAACTTATAGAGGATCGCCTGCTGCAGCTGCTTCACCAAAAAAGGTTGATCGGGGGGGCGTTCCGCCACCAGCAGGGATAGATAATCGAGGACGACCGCCAATTGTGGGATGCTCATCGATACTTCTCCCTAACGCCACACCGGTTTGAGGCTGATACCCGTGACACCCTCCGTGTTGGCAATCTGCTGGAGGGCATCAAGGGCAAACTGAATCGCCGTCGTTTTGTCTGATCCGAGACGATACTCCAAATACTCCTGAAGCGAAGGCTGTCGTGTGTTTTTGAGACTTTTGACAGCCAATTGCAGGGCACCCACAGGGAAACGGCGTCCGTGAAAACGCAGCGGATCAATGGGCAGACCTGCATTGCGCACAAATGGATTGAGCAGGTTCGGCTTCTGAATAAGCTCACCCAAAGCAGTACGTCCCGGCAGATCAACCATCTGAGGCACATCCCCCCGCCAGATCTCTGTGTAAAGGTCGTACTGGCGCCGGGCCAGTTCGTCGTAACGTTTCTGATCGGGGCCGGGCAGCAGGCGGTAAATGCGATCCATCAGATCACGGGTGGCATTCTCCAGAACCGCATTCCGATGGGCATGAGCGACCTGAGGCACTGGGGGAATCACCTCCCCAAATTTGACACTGATCATGGGGCGTTTTAGCCGAAACACCTCAGACCATGTGCCATAAGCGCCGCCAATGCCTACAGGCAGAATCGGCGTTTGGGTGACCATAGAGAGATAGGCAACCCCTTCTTTGGCCTGATGGAGGGGCTTTTCCCATGTGCCACCTTCGGGGAAGATGAGCAGCATTCCTCCCTTTTTGAGGACGTCGATCATGCGCCGCAATCCTTCAAGTTCCAGCGAGTTCGCCCGCTTCACCCGGATGGTACGACTCCATTTGACGATCAGGTTACTCGGAAAAATCAACTTAAAATCGCCGGGGCCTACATACCATGTGGTTGGAGGCAAAAAATAGGATAGGACTGGTGCATCAAGGCTAGAAGCGTGATTCGCCGCGATCAGCAGCGGCCCCTTGTCGGGGATGTTTTTCTCGCCGGCAGTGTTAAGACGCAGTAAAGCATCCACATTGAACCGCGACCATGTGCGCAGCAAAGTTTGTCCAAAGGTGATGGTATCGTTATCGCTCATGCCCAACTCTGAAAAGCGTACCTATATCGAGAGAAAATGGTACGTCTGCTCATCGCTTTTGCCAAGTCAGGGGAAGGTACCCATCTGAAGACGAAGGGTGAAATAGAGGTTCACCCAACTACCGTCCGCTTGACGGCGTGATTACACGAGGGGTGGGGCAAAAAGCCAAGGCAGTACGCGGCTGTAATGGAATTGTCAACCCGATATCGGGCCATATCAGCGGATCAGGAAAGCGGATGTGGCAGAACCATCAGGTGCCCGATCAACCCCTCCTTTCGGGGTTGATCGGGAGTGTATCAGGTTGCCTCTACTGGAAGACCACTACCGGAACCAGAGGGATGGTTTCTGGGGTAAAGGTAGTATAAGCAGTGACCACGAAACCATATACGCCACGGTATAGCACATACAACCAGCGTCCGGTGGTATCACGGCCCATCACCTGAAGTTTGGTACCCTGAGGAATCTCGCCCTGATAAGTGCTGCGGGCTAACAAAGCCTCCGTGCGGAAGTTCAGCACATCAGTGGTAAAGGTGGTGAAGTTAGCTCCCGGTGGCAGCAGCAAAATGAATGCGCCGCCATTGATCCGCACCTGCGTATATTTCTGCGCGGGGATTTCGGGCGCATCCGGCGCTGGCAGAGGGACGCCACCGGGGGTGATTACCAAAGTTGGGCTGGTAGGCAAAATTACGCCCGGTGCGGCCTGAGTACTGATCACCCGTGGACGGCTTGGCGGCGGAACTGGAATACCACACAACAAACTTGAAAAGGGGAAACGATAGCCATTCACGTTTTGAATCTGAAGCTGTCCATCCGGCAGGGCCACTAACTGCTGCCCGATAGCTTCACCGATCAAACGTACTGAACCGCTTCCCTGTGCCTGACCCATCGCATCCACGATGGCACTTTGTGGGGCCGTAAAGGCATACTGCCCATGACTGTTGTTGATCGCCCATACTTCAATTGAACCACCCCGGCAGTATGCAGTCGTTGTGGCAAGGGCATCGTTGGGATTAACCCGTCCATCGATCTCGTAATAGTGGGTACAAATTTCGTTCCCCTGATCATCACGGCAGCGATCCTTGGTAGGGCCTTGGGCCTCCACGGGGGCAGCGTTCCCTAAGATCAAGACCAACCCTAGAATCAGACTCAAAAGCACAGCTTTCATCGCGCTTGGTTATCCTCAATGTTAACTTTCATACGAGGCTCTGTCTGCAACCATGTTTTTGCTCCCATCTGAGAGAGGGAGAAAGGTGAGGGCACTTTGCAGACATACCTAAACACACCCTCAGGATTATACCGATTCTTGTGCGCAGGGTGCAGATAACGCAAAACGATGGTAGGGTGAACGTCGAAGAAAAGTAGGAAATCAAAGACAGTCCTCCAGAGCGCTGTGGGTCAAGGGGGGTACCATTGGGACACCCTTGTTTTGAGAGGCTGTCTCCTGACTTTAAGCCAACCTTCATTGCCGCACCCCTTTCCCAAGAGTATAATTTCTGGGATGTGTTGGTATCACTCAACATTGGGGCGCAGCGTTTAGAAGCAACGGGGTGTCCACCGACTCCCCGTTTATTGTCTGAGTCGGTAAAAAACGATTGTGCGCCCTGAGTTTAAGTTTCTGAGAAGGGTAGGGTTTCATTCCGAATGGATCAGTTTCTGCTCTCCGTGATCGCATTCCTCATTGTCCTTGGTCCCCTGATCATCATTCATGAGATCGGGCATTTTGTTGCGTGTCGTTTGGTTGGGGTCACGGTGCTGGAGTTTGGGATCGGGCTGCCTCCACGCGCACTCAAGTTGTTTGAGCGCAATGGTACTCAATTCACCCTGAACTGGCTGCCTCTTGGCGGCTTTGTCCGCCCGTTGGGTGAAGACTTCGTGCGCCCCCTCAGCCCAGACGCCACTGAAGCTGAAAAGAAGGCCTACACCCAGTATCAAACAGAACTTGAGGCGGTTGGCAAAAAGAGCAAACAACCTATTCGAGGAGTGATGGATGTTGGCCCATGGCAGCGTATGCTTTTCCTCGTTGCTGGGGCAGGTATGAACTTTATTGGCGCGATTGTGATCCTCACCCTGACGGCAATGATCGGGATTCCCTCCCCTGCGCCCGTGGTGGCTGGGTTTAGCCCCACTTCACCTGCAGCTTCCGCCGGGTTTAAATTTGGGGATGTGGTCGTAGCTGTCAACGGTGTGGCCGTAAAGGATTCGCAGGCCGTTGAAGAAGCCCTGAACGCCAATAACAGCAAGCCAGTGGTCGTGACCATCGAACGTAGTGGCGAAAAACGCGATCTGACCATCAATCCTACGGAGAAGAGCTTCTCACCCAAACAAAGCCCAATGGTGTTGGGTGTTTCGCCTGATTCTCCGGCTGCTGGGGTCTTTGAAGAGGGCGATGTTATTCTGTCCATCAATGGGAAGGCCGTCTCACTCAATGATTCTCTGCTCAAAGCGGTTCAGGAGAATGTGGGCACACCCACCAAAGTGATCATCTACCGAAACGGTGAACAAAAAGAGGTGGAGGTCACACCCCGCAAAGACCCGCCACAAGGACAGGGACCCATCGGTATCAGCCTTGCCCAATTGACCTATAACCTCACCTATGGAATCTCCGTTTTGGATAGTACCAACAGTGCCATCACCCAACTGCCTTTGGGCGAAGCGATCCCTTACGGTTTTGAACGCACTGGGTTCATCCTGCGACAGTTGATCGAGTTCCCGGTGGAGTTGGTGCGAGGGCTGCGCACCATTCAAGAAGCCCGCCCTGTGAGCATCGTAGGCATTACCCAGATCGGCACGCAGGCCCTCACCCGCAGCCTCGAAACCCGCGAACCCCACTGGATTCTGAATTTCGCGGCCCTGATCAGTATTGCCTTGGGCTTCACCAACCTGCTGCCCATCCCGGGTTTTGACGGTGGGCGCATCTTGTTTGTGTTTGTTGAGATTCTGCGGGGCAAACCCATGAATCCCGAACGAGAAGGGATGATCCATTTTGTGGGTTTGATGATCATCCTTGGATTGTTTGTGATTCTGGTGATCAACGATGTGGTCAATCCAATTGGACAAGTCATTCGATAACAAGGGGACAATCCCCACAGTCAGAGGGGGGGATAGGTGCTGAAATTTGAAGATGTGATTCAGACCCTGCAAGATGAAAACGCGGCGTTGAGCAAAACGATCATTCGCCGTCTTTCCAACCTTGATGAATCTGAGCGAGAGCAGTTGATGGGTGCATGGGGCATGATCCCTGTCACCCGTCGCCAGCGTTTGATGCGCCAGATGTCGGAGATCGCTGCATCTGACTTTGATACCGACTTTGGCGCGGTGATCCGTCTGGCCCTGACCGATCTGGATGACACCGTGCGTCACCTTGCGGTTGAGGCCAGTTCCAACGACGAATCGCCCCTGACCTTTCATGCCCTGATGCCCTTGGCCACCATTGATCGCTCCTCAAATGTGCGCAGCGGGGCGATCAGTGTTTTGGGCCAGTTTATCCTGCTCGGTGAACTGGGCAAGTTTAGCGCTAATTTATCCCGGCAGGCGCAAAATCTGGCCTTACGTCTCTACCGCAACCAAAACGAAGATGTGGAGGTGCGCCGGAGGGCATTGGAAGCAATCTCCAATTCGAGCCGGGAAGAAGTTGCGCCCCTGATCCGTGAAGCCTACGACTCTGGCGATTCGCGGCTTCAGTTGAGTGCAGTGTATGCGATGGGGCGATCCTGCGATCACAAATGGGCCGGAGCCATCCTGCGTGAATTGGAGAGTGATGCGCCAGCGATGCGCTTTGAAGCCATTCGGGCTGCGGGTGAACTGGAACTAGAGACTGCTATTCCCAAGATCGCGCCGCACCTTCAGTCAGGGGATCGTCAGTTGATGGAAATTTCGATCTGGGCCCTTGGCGAGATCGGCGGCGGTGAAGCCCGCCGTCTGCTTGATGAGATGGTTGAGTACGCCGAAGACATTGATGATGATGAACTGCTTGAGATGGTCGAAGATGCGCTTGCGACGGCCAGCCTCGACGGCGGTTTTGTGGACTAAGGGTGCATTGGTGCCAAAACTTGAGGCTGTGGTACAGGGAATCGTGCAGGGGGTTGGTTATCGGGCGACTGCCCGCTGGATGGCACGGCGCTTGAATCTCACGGGGTGGGTGCGCAATCTGCCCGATGGCAGCGTGGAAACCCACGCTTATGGCGACAAGACGGCGCTCGATCAATTTGCTCGCTGGCTGCACAAAGGCCCTGAAAACGCTCGGGTCACGCTGGTGACCATTCAGCGCTCTGAGGAAACTTCACCGTTCGACTCATTTGAAATTCGGTATGATGCAGACTGGTAGACCCTACAAACTGCGCAATCCACAGGCCGTGGCGTGGTTTATTGTCCTTTCCGGATTCGTGATCTTTTGTGGGCTGTGTGTAACCGTTACGGCCACTGTACGTTGGTTTCTGTTCGATTTTCAGGTTGATCTCAATGCCAATGTACTGGTGAGCCGGGGACGGGTTGAGGTGCGCATGGTTGATGGCACCAATACCAGTATCAACCGCAGTCAAGAAATCGGCGCGAATGCCTTCCTTAGCACAGAGACTGGCTCCCAAGGGTATATTGCCTTTGAGGACACCAACTCTGGCGAGATCGTGGCCTCTGTGTTTATCCTCCAAGAGAGCGCAATCACCTTAGGGCGGGCATCACAGCCGCTTTTTTCGTGGAGCAGCAACCCTTACACCATCACCCTGAACAACCCCTCTGGGCGTTTTCATGTGGAGATTCCCAAACGCACATCCCGGCCTCTGTCGTTGACTATCGTCACCCCTGCCGGGGAAGCGCAGTTCAGCGGTGCGGGCAAGTTCCGGCTAGACGTCGCCAGTGGACAGACGACCCTTACCGCGCTTTACGGAGAAGCAACTCTGTTCTCGTCTACTGGGGGTGCCCAAATCGCCAGTGCCGGTCTTGTGGTGGTATCGCAAGGCGAAGGCCCAACCACACAGGTCTTCACCCCTCAGCCCATCAGTGAAGATGTGCTCAATGCGGGCTTTGGCTCCGCGGATGATCTGGCGGTGAATCCAGCGCTTCCGGTAGGGTGGGCTTGTGCCAGTCAAGCGAACCGTCAGGTGGAGCCGCAAGGAAATATCGGTCGGGAACTGTTTGAGCATCGGGTTTCACTACGAATGCTGCGTCAAGGTGAAGGGTTGGATCATGCAGAGAGCAGCTGCACCTACACCTTAGGCCTCACACCCGGTATCCCGCTTGATGTGATGGGATATACCTCGCTCAGTGTTCGGGCCCGGATCAAAATTCGCTTTCAGGATGTGACCACCTGTGGTATTCGGGGTTCAGAGTGCCCAGTGATGCTTGAATTGGAGTATCTAGGTAAGGGCAATACCCCAGATCAGCCCCAGTTCTGGCGACACGGGTTCTATGCCCTGCGCCCTGCTGCGGATAACAATCCCCTCAGTTGTGATACCTGTGTTCAGGATCACGAAAAACTCAGCCCCGATGTGTGGTATCTCTACGACTCTGGAGATTTGTTCCGACTGCTGCCTGAGAACCGCCGCCCAGAGAAGATTCTGCGACTCAAAGTGTACGCATCCGGGCACGCCTATGATGCAGTTGTGACCGATCTGGTTTTGGCGGCCGGCAAATAAACCTCGGCATTTTGCACATACCGCCTTACCCAAACCATCCCACCTTGAGCCGGAGGTGTAGGCTTTGCACGCCAAGCCTATCTCCGGTGAGGTGGGCAAAACGTGTCCCCATGTTACACTCTGCCCCTGAATGGTTTCTGAAGATGTCAAAGGCTGTTTCACCCTATGATTAAGGTACGCGAGCTGGCTCAACTCTCGCCTGAGGAACTTGCCGCGCTGATGCGCCGCGCTGAGCAGGATATTTCCGCCCTGCTGCCCACTGCCCAAACAGTCATCGAACGGGTACGTATGGAAGGTGATGCTGCACTGGTGCATTACACCCGCCAATTTGACGCGCCCGGCTTTGGCTCAGAGTCCCTCAAAGTCCCCCCAGAAGCCTTTGAACGCGCCTTTGAAGAAGTCGCGCCGGAAGTGATCACCGCGATCCGCCATGCCCACGAAAATATCCGGCGTTTTCATGCCGCAGCCATGCCCGAAAAAGAATGGTACATCGAGGTTGCGCCGGGAATTCGCGCTGGTGAAAAGATCACTCCCGTTGCCAGCACCGGGCTTTATGTGCCCAGAGGCAAAGGTTCGTTCCCCTCAGTGATGCTCATGCTCACCATCCCCGCGCTGGTGGCAGGGGTGCCCCGGATCGTGGTCGTCACCCCGCCCAATGCCGAAGGGCGCGCTGATGCTGCTTCGCTGGTAGCCGCTTCCATCGCAGGTGTGACTGAAGTGTACGCGGTGGGCGGAATGCAGGCCATTGCGGGTCTTGCCTATGGGACCCAAACCCTGCCCAAAGTGAGCAAGATCATTGGTCCCGGCAGCAGCTATGTCTCTGCGGCCAAACGCTTGCTTTACGGAGTGGTTGATGTGGGACTACCCGCCGGCCCCAGCGAGTCGATCATCCTGTGTGATGAGAGCGCAGACCCACGGCTTGCCGCCCTTGACCTGTTGGTCGAGGCTGAACACGGGCCTGACTCTGCGGCGCTGCTAGTTACCCACAACCGTGAAGTGGCACAGGAAGTGGCTCGGCTTCTGCCCGGTTACATCGCTGAGCTTCCCGATTGGCGGCGGCGCTTTGTGGAGACCGTGCTTTCGGGTTATGGTGGCATTTTGATCACCGGGAGTGTTGAGGAGTCGATTGAATTCACCAACCGCTATGCCCCAGAACATCTTGAACTGCTCACCCGCGACCCTGAAGCGACTCTGGCAGGGATCGTGAACGCTGGCGAAATTCTGCTGGGTGCTTACACCCCGATCCCAACGAGCAACTACTGTTTAGGCTTAAACGCCATCCTGCCTACAGGCGGCTTTGGGCGTTCGTTTTCGGCGGTGGGTATCTGGGACTTCCTTAAACGCACTGGGGTGGGCATGATGACCCGCGAAGGGTACAACTCGCTGCGCAAGACCACTACTGCACTGGCCGACTATGAGGGTTTCCCGGCTCATGCGATGTCGGTGCGCAAACGTGATCAGATTCTGGGCTTCGAGGATTAACCCACCCGGACTGAACGGGGAAAATTAGAAGCGCTTCATCTCGTCTGGTGAAGCGCTTTTTTGTGCACTAGAATTTTGGTCTGTTCCGCCCTCAGTACGCACCGTTGCCCAGCAGCACATTGGGGATGGTGCGCAGCATGATCTGAATATCCAAGCCCAGTGACCAGTTCTCAATGTAATAAATGTCGAGCAGACACTGTTCCTCAAAGGGGACTTTGCTGCGCCCACTAACCTGCCACAACCCAGTCATGCCCGGAAAGGTGTTCAAGCGCTGGCGCTGCCACGGGGCGTAAAGTTCGATTTCGTCGGGGGTAGGCGGACGTGGCCCGACGATGCTCATCTCGCCTCGAATGACATTGATGATATTGGGCAGTTCATCTAAACTGGTGCGGCGCAAAAAGCGCCCCACCCGTGTCCGCCGAGGATCATTTTCCCACTTAGGGCGTTTGGGGTCTGCTCCCGTAGAACGGATCAAATCCTGATGCTGTTTATCGGCCCCCGGAATCATGGTGCGAAACTTGATCATCTGGAACATGCGTCCATCCTTACCCACCCGCTTTTGGGTGTAAAAGATGGGTCCTTTGGAGTCCAGTTTGATGGCAATGCTGATGATCCCCCCCACAAGGGCGATCAAGGGTGAACCGATAATCACCACCAATAGGTCAATCAGCCGCTTGAGTGCCAACCCAGAGCGATTCAAATGGGGTGATGTGCGCACCCCCAATAGAGGGATACCCTCAAGGTTCTCGGACTGCACCTGACTCATGTTCAGTTGAAAGAGATCGGGTACAACCCGACAGGTAACCGCCTGCTTTTCGCACAGGGCGACCACCTCCATCATCTTTTCGCGCACGTCCCACGGCAGGGCCACCACCACCAGATCGGCTTCATGGTTTGCCAGAAGTCCCGGAAGGTTGCTCACATCCCCCAGACCGCGCACCCGTCCCATATCCACCGAACCACGTTCAGGATTATCATCCAAGTAACCGATGGGGCGATACCCCAGATCAGGGCGGGCAAGGATCGCGCTGAGGACAGTACGTCCTACATGCCCTGCACCCACCAGAAGTACCCGCTCCACCCCGATCCCTTTGCGCCGCAAATGTTGGCGGATGAGGCGGTACACCAATCGATTGAGCGAGAGCAGCACCACCACAATGCCCGCAGCCATCAGGATCAGAAGGCGCGAAAAAGCGCGGGGTTGAAGCAAGAAACTGATCGCCATGATGATCACGGTGGCCATCGCAGAACCGAAGATGATCCGGTAAATTTCCTCAGTCCAAGTGCGCCCGCGCTGCACCCGATACAGCACTGCAACAGGCGGTGAGAACATGACCAGCGGCGCAAATACCAAGGCATAAGGCAGAAAGATGTCAAAGGGCGCAAAAAAGGCTTCATCTACGGGACGGATAACCTGCCATTGATAACGCAGCGTGTAAGCAAGGCGAAATGCGACGACCACTAACAGGAAATCCAACAAGGGCAGCAGTCGGAAGTAGCGGCGTCCCCAATCGATCCCGGCGGGCAGCGTGGGCATTGTTTTACTGGTTTCTTGAGCTTCCATAAGTTTGCTAACGATTCACAACCTCATCTCCAGATAAAAATAAACAATTTTTCGGGGCCGCACGCGACTTTTAAGCTGCGCCTAAACTGCGCTTGGTCTGCTCTCAATCACGATTTTCGAGGGCCCGGTGGTAAACCGAAGCTGTTTGTTGGGCCGTTCGTGTCCACGTGAAAGACGCTGCGCGTTCTCGGGCCTTTTCGCCTTGCTCTAAACGCCAATGTTGATCCTCAAGGGCCCGTCTGAGTCCTTCTGTCCATGAGTTCTGATCATGGGGCGGAAGGCGCATCCCGGTCTCGCCCACGGCTTCGGGCAGTGAAGAAACGTCCGAGACCAATGCGGGTTTGCCGCAGGCCATGGCTTCCGTGACGGGCATACCCCAACCCTCAAAAACCGATGGGTAAACCATGGTTTCTGCTGCATTGTACCACCAGACCAGATCGGAATCTGCCACAAACCCCGGCTGGATCACCCACTTTTCGAGCCGATGATCCCGAATCGCCTGATCCAAACCTTCGTTCATCCAGCCCCGCCCGCCGGCCAGCACCAACGGGATTCGGGCCGATTCAGGCAGGGCCCCATACGCACGAACCAGCATTTCAAGGTTCTTTCGAGGCTCCAATGTGCCCACAAAGAGCAAAAAACGTGGCGGTAGTCCTTGGGCTGCCCGCCATGCTTCTACCTGATCACGGGGGATGGGCTTAAAATGTGCCTCAACGCCGGGGATCGCCAGATCGATCTTGCTGCGAGGTATCCGTAACAAAGACATCAGATCGGCCGCAGTGGATTCGCTGATGGCGATCACCCGCCGTGCTCTGCGACAGCTCAGCCCCGTAAAAAGGCGCAAGTACCAACGGCGCACTCTAGGTAAACGCTCTGGATAACGGATAAAACTCAGATCATACACGGTTACCACAAAAGGGCAGGGCATGATCAAGGGTGCCGCAAAAGCCAACTCATGGGTCAAATCAAAACCCTTCACCACCATCGGTTGAATCGCCTGTTCCCATAAGATGCGCCGCAGCGGGGATTCGGTATTGATTGAACTGCGCCGTACCTGAAGCGCGGGATCAGCGGGCGGGTCACCTGCGCCCACCATCACCGTATAACGATAATCGGGCGCCGCCTGAGGCAAATGCCTCAGAAGGTTATAGATATAACCGTGAATACCCGCTCGCCGATAGCCTTTACCAGAAGCCAACAAGTGGGCATTTAAGCCGATGTGTGTCTGCATAAAAGCCATTATAACGGGCGATCTCATGTGTTTCCAGTGATTGCACAAGGTGAGCAGGGCAAATCGCTTCAGAAGCCATTTGAGCAGGGCATCTGTTACCGGTTTTGCCTTCTCACCCCCAAGGGGAAGGTTGAAGGGGACACCCACTTAAAAGACTCATCCGCCCCTTCTCCAAACTGACTTGTGATAGCCCTCACCCCCGACCGCTGCGCGGTGCCCACTCCCGACCGCCGAGTACGGCTGGGAGAGGGGTGAAAACCTTTTGGAGACCGCCCCCCACAACCCCTAACCGGGGAGTCTGATTCCCCCTTTTTCAGTTTGGAGAAGGGGGCTAGGGGGATGAGGTCGAAATGTGCAGCATTACTTCTCAAACGCACACTCCCCCTTTTGATGAACATGGGGTGAGCAGGTTCAACGAGGTAAGCCCCATTTCTGTATTCCAAGGAATCGGGCATCCTATGGGCTGATCCCGAACTACACCTGCCCATACCCCTGAGGACTAAGGTATAATTGCCCACAGGCGTGGGGCATTCCCCCGCGTTTTTCTTGAGGAACAGCGGTAGGAACACGATAAAACCCTGATGAAGCATATTCGGAATTTCTGTATTATCGCCCATATCGATCACGGTAAAAGCACCCTCGCAGATCGTCTGCTTCAGATCACGGGCACAATCTCCGACCGGGAGATGCAGGCCCAGTTTTTGGACAGTATGGATTTGGAGCGCGAGCGCGGGGTGACCATCAAAGCCTCAGCGGTGCGTATGAATTACACCGCCCGCGATGGGCAAACCTACGAGATCAACCTGATCGATACCCCCGGACATGTGGACTTCGCCTATGAAGTCAGCCGCGCCCTCAAGTCCTGTGAAGGGGCAATCCTTGTGGTGGACGCCAGTCAGGGGGTAGAGGCCCAGACCCTTGCCAACCTATACTTGGCGCTGGAGGCCGACTTGGAGATCATCCCGGTGATCAATAAGATCGATCTGCCCGCCGCCCGGCCGGACGAGATCGCTCAGGAACTGGAAGACCTGCTGGGTATCCCCAAAGAGCAAATGGTCAAGGTCAGCGCCAAAACCGGACTCAATGTGCAGGAAATTCTGGAAGCGGTGGTGAGCCGTGTTCCCCCACCCAAAGGGGATCCCGATGCGCCCCTTCAGGCGCTTATCTTCGACAGCCACTACGACTCTTACAAGGGCGTGATCGCCTATGTGCGTGTCTTTAGCGGCAAGTTGAACGCCCGTCAGGGACTGCGCATGATGTCCACTGGGGTCGATTATGAGCCGGTGGAGATTGGTATCTTCAGCCCCAACATGCGTCAAGCCGATAGTTTGAGTGTTGGCGAAGTGGGTTATATCGCCACCGGTCTCAAAACTGTCCGTGAGTGCCGGGTTGGGGACACGATCACCCTCAAGCAGAATCCGGCGGAGGAGCCGCTGCCCGACTATCGCCACTCCAAGCCGATGGTTTTTGCAGGGCTGTACCCAGTTGATGCGGAGGATTACCCGGCTCTGCGTGATGCGCTGGAGAAGCTCCAACTGAATGATGCTTCACTGGTTTACGAACCGGAAAGTTCTCAAGCCCTCAACTTTGGCTTCCGCTGCGGCTTCTTGGGGCTGTTCCACATGGATATTGTTCAGGAGCGGCTGGAACGCGAATATGAACTGGATATCCTCGCCACCGCGCCCAGCGTTGAGTACATGGTCAAGATGCGCAGCGGGGAGACCAAGATTGTTGACAGCCCTGCCCAGATGCCCGACGAAAGCGGCATTGAGGAAGTTCTTGAGCCGTGGATGAAGATCAACGTGTTCATGCCCGATGACTATATCGGGGTGGTCATGGAACTGGTCACCAAACGGCGGGGTAAATACCTAAACATGGAATATCTGGACAAAAAGCGGGTCAATGTCACCTACTTGATCCCCCTCGCAGAGCTGATCGTGGACTTTTATGATCGACTCAAGTCCATGACCAAAGGTTATGCCAGTCTAGATTACCAACTTGAGGGCTATCACCCCGACCGCTTGGTCAAGATGGATGTGCTGGTGAACAGTATCCCGGTGGATGCACTGGCCATGATCGTTCACCGTGACAGCGCTCAGTATAAGGGTCAGAAACTCGTCTCTAAACTCAAGGAACTGATCCCCCGCCAGATGTTTGTGGTTCCCATTCAGGCCGCCATCGGGGGCAAGATCATCAGCCGGGCGGATGTTAAAGCCGTGCGCAAAGACGTGCTTTCCAAGTGTTATGGTGGTGACATCACCCGCAAGAAAAAACTCCTCGAAAAGCAGAAAAAGGGTAAGCGCCGCCTCAAGATGATCGGCAGCGTGGAAGTGCCTCAGGAAGCCTTTATGGCCGTCCTGCGCCTCGATGATGAGGAGTGAGTCAGGAAGCGCTTGATACTGGCAGCTTGATCCCTTTCCCTTTGCCCCGATAAGCAGCGGCAAAGGGAGAGGTGATCTTCACCCCAGTTCGATCAACCCCAGATGGGACAAAAGGGCATCAATGCCTAGCACATAGCCACGCCACCCAAAACCACTGATCTGCCCCACACATACGGGGGCGATATGAGAATGATGGCGGAAAGCCTCGCGGGCATAAACATTGGAGAGGTGGACTTCAACCGCAGGCAGCCCCACTGCCGCGATTGCATCTCGAATGGCAATCGAGGTATGGGTGTATGCGCCCGGATTGATCACGATCCCCGCAGCCCATGCACGCGCCTCATGAATGGCATCGATCAGCACGCCCTCGTGGTTGGACTGCAACGCCCGCAGCCCTGCCCCCCGCTTTTGGGCGTGGCTCTGGGCCCGTGCCACAATATCAGTGTAGGTGACTGCGCCGTAAACGTCCGGCTCACGGGTTCCCAGAAGGTTTAGGTTAGGCCCGTTTAAGAGTAAGATTTCAGTGGCCATGAATACCCCCTCACAATGTGTTATCGGTTGTTATCGGTCGTATTGGGTCGATGGCAAGGATGACAATGTCAACTGATCAGGGCGTCTTTTGCCACGACTTATAGAGGAACAACACTCCCCCGCCAAGGGCCTGAATCAGTACCAGCAAACGCACCAGCAGAGCCACCCCAAGGGCTACTTCTACCCGCGCCCCACTCAGCCCCAAAAAAAACACATACGAACTTTCGCGCACCCCAATTCCATTAAGTGAAAAGGGGATTACATCAACAGCAGTGATGATCGCAAAGGCGGCCGCAAAGGCCCCAAAGGGGATCGGCTCATCAAAAGCCAGCATGAGCGCATAAACTGAGGCAAGGGTGAGGGCCAAGGTGACCAGCGATTGCAGCCCCACCGTGATCAGCAGACGGTATTCGCGGCGGGTGCGCCGGAAGGCCGCGATCACCCGCAGCCCTTTACCCCACAACCCTTGAAGGCGGACTGGTAAACGCGCCCCCAGCCATTCGAGCGCACGCCCGACCCGCGTTGACCACAACATCAACACCCCTATCAGCCCGCCCCAGAACAAACCATGCGCCAGCAGGGCTACCCCCGGCGGTACAGCCACTATCAATGCCCCTACACTGCCCGCGCCAAATACGGTCAGCATCCCACTACCACGCTCGATCAGCACTGCTGTTACCGATTCCGCACCACGCCCTGTATCCCGTGCCGACTCGTAGGCACGCACCACATCCCCGCCCATGCCAGAGGGCAGAAAGTTATTAAAAAACATGCTGATGAAATAACCGGAGATCAAATACTGAGGTGAAACTTCAACTCCCTGCCATGCCAGAACCACCCCCCAACGCC
Organism: Anaerolinea sp.; assembly: GCA_014879835.1. Lineage (GTDB taxonomy): Bacteria > Chloroflexota > Anaerolineae > Aggregatilineales > UBA2796 > UBA2796. The sequence continues at coordinate 12,096 of JACSRJ010000345.1, read as the reverse complement.
ACGCTTTGGAGATCACACTTGCAGCCGAAAGTCCCAATGCCGCAATTACCAGCGGTAGATGCACCTGTTGAAGAGTCTGCCAGAATTCAGGCGCGCCAAAAATAGGAATGAGCAGGATGATCAAGGATGCGCCAATGCCCATCCGAAGCCACCGCCAGCGCCTGCGAGGATGCGCTGAAGAGGTCACCGTTTGCGCCCCACCATAGTTAGAGAGAGGTTGCGTTTAAGGAGGTCTGAAACCGGAGGATGGGACTCCTGAAGCTGCCACTGATTGCCCAACCCGGATTCAAGGAGGGCAGGGTGAAACGCTTTTATGGTGCCCGGCACAAAAAAACGCTCATGGATCTTCTGACGAAGGGTTTTTGTGGTTCCCTTTTTTTTCAGGGCAGATCGAAGCAGGAGCCGAATCAGTCCCTCAGTCGCGCTGATCATCGGCTGCTGCATTTTGGCAGGGGTTCGGCTCAAAAGACGTGCCATGCCCGTTTCCACCTGAAACCACAGCCCTTGACGTAAGGTATGAATCACAACCAATGCCCCCGGACGGGCCACCCGGTGAAGTTCACTCAAGGCACGGAAGGGATCAGGGACATAATGCAGCACCCCCCACACCCAGAGCAAGTCAAACGATTCGGCGGGGAAGGGGAGCGCACTCAGGCTGGCTGCACAGAACCCCACTTGGGGGGCTTTGCTCTGGGCCCGCTCCAAACTGCCCAGACTCAGATCAAACCCTATCACCTGATCCGCCCCCATCCGGACAAAACTGGCACTGTAGTCACCTGCACCACAACCACAGTCCAATACGGCCCGGCCGCGAATGTGTTCGGAGGGGATTACCGCGGTGATCAGGTTTTGGGCTTCGTCTAGAGGTACAGCATCAGCAGTGACCGAGTCCCAGAAGCGGCCGGGATCAGGGGTTGAAACGCTCATAGGGTGGATGATCAGCTCCGTCTCAGCAGGTTCCGCAGCCAGCGAAAGGGACGAAAGCCGCGCAAACGCTGAAGTGCCCGATCAATAGGGATGGTGTGCCCAAAACGCCGTCGGAGTTGATCTTCTTCGCGCATCACCCATACATAAAAATCGGCGGGGGTGCGCTCAGAAAACGGTTTGAGGATGCCGCTGCGCTCGATCATTGACACTGCGGGCTCATACTGCATTTCGTACCATGCAGCCACAGCGTCGCCGTAAGCAATCTCCATCTGATCGATCTTACTGAGCGCATCCTGAAACTGCTCAATTTGGCACAGCAGCTCAACATACCCACCGGGCAGGGTCAATTGAATATCGGAGTCTGGGTGAAGCGTACCCAAGCCGGTTTTGTGGTAAAAGCTGGTTCGTTCGGTGTTCAGCAGGAAGGTCTCGAGGTCACCACAGTCATCAGGGATGGGGTCTGAAAACTCGTAAACATAGGCCTCAATGGTTCTGTTTCCCATCTGTCGGGCGACTGAGGTGCGGTGATTGCCATCACGCACAAAATACCAATTGCCTACTTTGAACAGCTCCACAGGGGGGGTGCCTCCCCGAATAGTAGCAAGGGTTTGCCCAGCCACCCGGAGCCAGCGGTCACGGGTGATGTTTTTGGTGGGCAAAAAGGCTCGATCAAACTCTTGATAGCGCCCTTCACTGCCGATGATCGAGTTGAGGGGGACTTCCTGCACGCCGCGATAGACTGCATGGCTTAACCCTAATCGGCTGGAAATATCCTCAAAGGACAAAAGCTGGCGTCGTTTACCCCGAAGATGATCAAACAAGTACAGCCAAACGGCTCTGGATCGAGCACGGTTCCATGCGTGAATCGCTTCAGTGTTGCCTGCTGAAAACATTAAACCTCCTTCGTAAGCGATAGGGGCTTGCCTGAGGGAGTGCTGCTGCCCTTGAAGACGCATGTGGAAGCACACAAACAGGTTTATTATACCACAGGGGCGTGCATTTATCAGCCCCGAATTTGGCTGCGTGGTGCTCTGTCTCCTTGGCAATTCCCCGCGATCAGATCAACAATGGTGATTCAGGATGAAATGTTCTCTACAATGAAGGAGCAAGTTCTGATGAAAACCCGTCTGAAGTCCCTGTTTCCTCTCGTGATCTTGCTGCTGAGCGTTCTTCTGTCCATACCTCCCGCAGCCGCCGAACGCCCTGATGCTCCGCCCTATGGCAAACGGGGGCCCTTTGCAGTTGGAACCCGCGATCTGACCATCACCGACGGTGATTATCCGCTCGATGTGACCATCTGGTATCCGGCGCTCAAAGAACCGGGCGTGGTGGAGGAGGTCACCTATCGCTGGCTCACCCTTGAAGGTACTGGACGTGCGATCCTCAACGGTGAGCCAGATCGCTCCCAAGCCCCTTATCCCTTGATCGTCTTTTCTCACGGTCTGAGTGGACTGCGTTACCAACTTGTAGCCTATACCGAACATCTGGCTTCGTGGGGATTTGTGGTGATGGCGGCAGATCACCCCGGCAGCACCTTTCGGGACATGCTCCTCAGCGGCCCCGAAGGAATCGTGAACAGTTTTGCCAACCGCCCCTTTGAAATTGTACGTCAGATCGACTTTGCCCAATACCTTAACCAAGACCTTCTTAAGGGCATGATTGATACCGACACCACTGGGGTAACTGGGCACTCCTTTGGCGGTTACACCACCCTTGCTGTTGGCGGGGCACGCCTTGATCTGGGTACCTTGGCCAAGACTTGTGAACAGACCCAAAATGACCGTGCCTGCCTGTTTGCTAATGCAGCCGGGGATATTGCGGCGAAACGTGGCATTGATCTCCCTTATGATGGGATTTTTCCGCCTACCACCGATCCACGCATCAAGGCCATTGCGCCCCTCGCGCCGCTGAGTCAGGAGATTTTTGGGGAGCCTGCGGGGGCTGATATTCGCTTACCCATGATGTTGATGGTTGGCTCGCAGGATCAGTCCACCCCACCTGAGCAAAACGCCTACCCCATCTATGAGTCAGTGAGCAGCACCCCAAAAGCAATGGTTGTCTTTGAGAATGCCGGACACTACATCTTTGTCGATAAGTGTCCTCCGCTCTTGATCCAGATGGGTCGCTTTGAGTTATGTTCGGATCGTGTATGGGATATGGATCGCGCCCACGATTTGATCAACCATTTTGCGACGGCGTTTTTTATGTACACCCTCAAAGGGGATCAAACGGCTCTTGAAGCCCTTGATCCGGCTGAAGTGAAGTTCACCGGGGTCGCTTATCAGGCGTCCTTAAAACCCTGATCCGGTCATACCCGTGGTGCGCTGCTCCTGCTGTGGGCTGTAACCACGGGCGGGCAGCGGTCATTGATGAGTTAGGGACTAAAAAAGCTTGCAGCGGTAACGACTCAGGTTAAGATCGCGGTTGAGGTATAGGAAGGCAGCCATGCGCGATCAACTTTTACCGTTTCAGGGGCCACGCTTGTTTATCTTTGCGAGCGTTATGGTCGTGGTCTTTTTGATCCTGATTGCTCGGTTGTATCAGTTTCAATTCATTGAATATGAATCCTTTAATGCCGCAGCTTTGGAAAACGCCGTTCAAAGTGTGCCTCTGCCCGCGCCTCGTGGGGTGATCTATGACCGTTATGGCAAACCGCTGGCCCTCAATGCGCCTGCTTTTAATGTCTCGATTACCCCGGCCAATCTGCCCGATGATCCCAACGATGTGCTGCGCATCCTCAACCGTCTGGCAGCCTTGATCGATGTACCTGCCACTCGCGCCGCTGCTGACGCTGCGGGGAAACGTTTTGTGCGTAGCCTGCAAGACCTCGTTTCGGAAGGGCAGGGCATCGCGCCCTACCGTCCAGTGGTGGTGAAGTCCGACGTCGATCAGCGCATTGCCCAGATCATCCTTGAGGACATTAAGAACCTGCCCGGTGTTCAGGTCGAAGCGGTCTCAGTGCGCCAGTACCCAAGTGGGGGCACCACTGCGCAAATTATCGGGTATCTCGGCCCTATCGGTGAAGAAGAAGCCAATACCCTACGCGAACAAGGCTACAATCCCGCTTTTGAACGGGTGGGGTATGCTGGCGTTGAGGCCTATCTTGAAGATGATCTCGCGGGCAGACGTGGGCTGCTCACCCAAACGGTGGACGTGGCCGGGCAGCCGGTGAACATCATCCGTCGTGACGAACCAGAAGCAGGCAAAAACATCCGTCTGACCATTGATCTGGCCCTACAAAAATATGCAGAACAGCAGCTTCAGGATCGGATCAACATCATCAATGCTGAAGCCCAGCAGCTAAAAACCATATCTGGGGTGGTCATCGCCATGGATCCACGTACCGGAGAAGTGCTGGCGATGGTCAGTCTGCCCACCTATGATAACACCCGCTTCGCCCGTGCTATTGATGGTGAGTATTACCTGCGGATCGCCAAAGAGCCACAAACGCCACTGGTGAATCACGCGATCCAGTCCCTTTATCCGCCGGGATCAGTGTGGAAGTTGGTGACGGCGGCTGGGGTACTGCAAGAAAATGTGGTGCCCGCAGATTATCAGCTCTTTGATGGGGGGGATCTGTTCATTGAAAACAGTTTTGCGCTCAACGATGTAGGCACACGGCAGCGTTTTGTGTGCTGGCTGCGGAGTGGTCACCAGCAGGTGGACATGATTCGAGGGATTGCATGGAGTTGTGACGTCTACTTTTATCAGGTCGGCGGTGGCAACCCTGATCCCAATGTCTCGGCGGTGCTCAAAAAAGGCGGCTTGGGCATTGAGAATCTGTACCGTTATGCGACGGCTTTTAATATTGGAGTCGAGACCGGGATTGAACTGCCTTACGAAAACCCCGGACAAATGCCTGATCGCACATGGAAGCGCCGGGTCTACGGCGAGAGTTGGTCAACCGGAGACACCTATAATGCAGCCTTTGGTCAGGGTTACGTCGTCGTTACGCCCCTGCAATTACTGGCCTCCACAGTGCCTCTGATTAATGGTGGGATGCTGTACCAACCGACGATCATCAAGGATTGGCTCGACTCTGAAGATAATGTGTTGGAATCTTTCACCCCCAAGATCGCCCGCACCATTCGCCGCCCTGATCCCAACCTGACCATCGTCCTCAACCTCAAAGAGGATATGCTCATACAGGGGAAAAACAGCCTCACCTGCATTTGTGAGCCGCGCAGCCCGTATCGTAACCCAGAAAATGACGAGTACGATCCCAACCTACCCGCCTGTACCCCGGAATTTGTCGAAAACTATCGGGGCAAGGTGAACCATCAAGAATTTGGAGTCATTGATTACAGCGTCAATATCCCCTACAGTTACATCTTTGGCGGGGTATGCAACCAACGTCAGATCAACGACGCTATTTACCGCAATTACCAACCACCTTTTGTCAGCCCAGAAAACATCAAGATCGTGCAGCAGGGGATGCTTCAAGCAGTTATTGGTGAGGGCGGGACGGCGATTCCTGCCGCTTTGGGGTATGTACAGGTGGCCGGCAAAACAGGTACCGCCGAATACTGTGATGATATTGCTGCTGGTTTAGGCTTGTGCATTCCCGGTCAGTGGCCTTCTCATGCGTGGTATGTGGGGTATGCACCCTTTGAAAACCCGGAAATTGCGGTGATCGCCTTCGTTTACAACGCGGGCGAAGGCTCCAAAAACGCATTACCGGTGGTCAAAAACGTGATGGACTGCTACTTCCGCTTGAAGGGCGAGCGGCTCCGTCTGGGCGAAACCGCCGATGTACCACCCTGCACCATGTCCCAGTGAAAAAAAGCCCGCTCCATTGTGCAAGGCACAATGGAGCGGTGAGAAAATACAGGAAGCACCCGGTTTCGCCAGACCTGCTGACTTTTCGCTACCAGAAGCGTTCCCACACTTCCACCAACATAAACTGAGGCGAAAATACCCGCCCGTAGAGGGCTGTAGCGGCCGCTGAAGAACCTGTGACCACGGCTAAGGTTGCCCCCAGCTTTTGAAGCCGATGCAGTCCTTCACTCAAAATGGCTTTGCCCAAGCCGCGTTGTTGGTGTTCGGGAGCCACACCGACCGGCTCAAACATGCCGGTTCGGGTCACATCATCAAACCAGATGGTGGTGAAGGCCGCAAACTCGCCCGAATCGCTCACGGCCACCAGATCGAGATCGCGGCGGTAGAGGGGCGCACGCTGGACATTCAGATACCAATCCCAGCCTTCATATTTCTCATCAGGCTCATCGGGGTGAAATGCCCGCCACGAAAGCCAACTTCGGGCGGGGTGCTCGTCAGTATCCCCCAATGGGCGAAGGGTGTATCCCGGCAGTGGCTGTGCTTTGGGTAGGGGATCGTTCAGGGTTCGATAGTACTGCATTTCGCGTCCACCAGTACGAACATAACCTCGACGGATCAGGAGTTCGGCCCGCATCTGATCCCGTTGATGCGCCCAAATTACCAAATGCTTACGCCCATCAGCCTCTGTCCGGGCGAGGTGTGCCTCACCCTGTGTGAGCATCTCATCTTCCAAATCGGCGCTAAGCCACCGTGGATGTACTTGTAAGAAGACATCACCGGGCGCTTCACAGTTCAGCATTGCGGCGATCTCGCCGCTGCTGTTTTCCCACAACCAGAACACTTGGTTCAGGGGCTGTTGGAAGATGTTTTCGTTAACATGCCAACGCCAATAGTCAAGCCGGGCCGTTTGCCAGCTTAGTTCTTGGCGCTGATTCTTGAGAAACACTTCTCGCAGAAAGGCCCGGATGCGCCAGTAATCGTCCTCAGATTGATAGGGTCTAGCTCGAAGGGTCATCACTTTGCCTCCTACCTTCTGAATGCACTCGCCCGATGGATGAATGGTGACGGACTCAGGTTCACCAATGAGTTTCGGGACAGGTGTTCACCTGCATTTGTTTGCCGAGGTGTTTGTACATCTCAAACCCGTCAAAAGGGTGTCCAAGGATGCCATCATGGATCGCCCAAGATCGCCCACGAACCCGGTTCCAAGCGTCTGGCGAGCGGAAGGGGTTATCAGCGGTGAGCTGGCTGTAATAACGCCCGCCCGGTTGAAACTCACGGTGAATCTCCTCCATCTCGCGCTGTCCCCGCATATAACCGAAACCCATCCGCTCAAAGATCACCGCGGTATGATAGGCCAATGGTTCCAGAAAGTACATCTCGTGCCCCATCCGGGTCAGAAAGCGCTCAAACAAGGGCATAAACTCCCGGAACATAGATAAGCCCTTGCGCACCTGTCCCGGGGCAAGCCCTGCCTTCATTGCCGCCAGTTCCGCAGGGATATTGCGGGAGGCGGTACCGAAGTACGTTGGGTTGCCGTTCGCGTCTACATCAGTATCAAAACGAGGCGCGTCCAGATCATTAAACTGTACAAAGAGCACCATGATCTGGTTGTTAGGCTTATCCGCAAGATGCAAGTAGGTGACCGGATCAGGGTCATCCATTTTTCGCCAGATGGCAATCTCTAGGGTATATGATCCCTCTGGGCAGGAGATGAATACCAGCGGCTCTCCCTCTCGTGAGAGGGCAAGCGGGTCAATGTGAAACCGCTCAAGCAGAATGGTGGGCAGCAAACTGCGATAGATCGCGTGCTTGTGGGCCTGAGGCAGGTTGTTGATCTCCGTGAGGGTATGGGGCAAAGTGCTTTGCTCGTCCGCAAACCCAGTCACAATAGGTTCTTCAATACGTGCTTCCCCTACAGGCAGCCATTGGCTAAGTTTTTGGGGTAAGTACCGCATCAGTGCAGGATGAATAGGAGGCAGGCGCCCCAATTGATTACTTCGCATTGCGTCTAACTCGATCTCCGATCTACTATTGAAGGCGGAATGCCTTTTTGATTTTTGAGAATTTAGCAGAGAACGGCTGCACCGCTAAACCTTACGATTCCCTCAGCCGTTATACAGATAATACGCACAAGATAATGTTTGGTAACGATATTTGAGGAAATTATTCATGACGGCCTTCATGACCATTGAGCGCCATATCCTTGACAAGCAGCGCCAGCACCCCAATGCCAGTGGCAGTCTAACCCAACTTCTGTACGATATTGCCCTTGCCGCCAAAATCATCGCCCGTGAGACCACCCGCGCCGGTCTGGTGAACATCCTCGGCTCTCATGGCAGCGTCAACGTTCAAGGTGAGGAGCAGATGAAACTGGACGTGTTTGCTGATCAGACTCTCTATAAGATGAATGATCATACCGGGCGGGTGTGTCTGATGGCTTCTGAGGAACATGAGGATATCATCCCGATCCCCAATCACTTTCCAGTGGGCAATTATGTACTGGTCTATGATCCCCTTGATGGCTCCGGAAATGTCGATGTGAATGCCAGTATGGGCACGATCTTTGCGATTCACCGGAAGATCAGCAGCAGTCCTCGCGGGGTGCTAGAAGATGTGCTTCAAAAAGGGCGCGATATTGTGGCCGCTGGTTATATTGTTTATGGCCCCAGCACCATGATGGTTTACAGCGTAGGCGATGGCGTTCACGGTTTCACCCTTGACCCTTCGGTAGGTGAGTTCCTGCTCAGCCATGAGAGCATTCGCATCCCGCAGACCCCTCGGTTTTATGGCTGCAATCAGGGCAACGAACGCTACTGGACGGAGGGTGTGCGCCGTTACCTCAACTGGGTGCGGGCCACCGACGATCCCCATCGAAAGCCCCTTGATGGACGTTACATGGGCGCATTGGTAGCCGATTTTCATCGCATCCTCTTAAAAGGCGGCGTCTACATTTACCCCGGTGATCTACGTGATCCGCTCAAGCCTGCGGGGAAACTGCGTTTGCTCTACGAATGCGCGCCGCTGTCCTATCTGATGGAACAGGCAGGTGGTTATGGCTCTGATGGATATGATAATATCCTTGAGATTCAGCCCCATCAACTTCATCAGCGCACCCCATTGTTCATCGGTGATAAGGTGTTAGTGCAAAAAGCCGAAAGCTTGATTCACGAGCATGATCAGGAATGGTTGCGGGCCTATATCCCCTACCGGAATGGGCAGCACCTTTCGGAAAAGAAGGATCATTAACCTCAGATAGGGCTTGCGCCGTTGGATGCGTTTGCGCTGTATTTATCAAAGAGGGGCGTTTGAGGGGGATGCCCCCTCAAAAACCTCGTTTTCCCCCTTGCCCTGAGGGCGTAGACACCGCGAAGCGTCCGTCGGGGATGGGGCAAGGGCGTAACTCCCAATCAGAATTAACGATCACTGTTGACCATCAAGGCAACCCGTGCTACCATTGAATAGACCCACCTGCAATTGTCTTTCTGCGTCTCACAGCCAAAATTCAATCTGGGCGCATTGAACAGCGATTGTGATCAGCTAGTCCGTTTGATCATCATATTCACCAAAAGCTACTCAATTCATCTCATCTGTCCACAAGGGTAACAGAAGTTCCGTATGGATATCGCAGACCTGGAAACACTGAATCTTGAAAGTCTCCGTTCTTTAGCGCGTGACGTTGGAATCGCGGGCTACAGTCGCTTAAAAAAGCCAGACCTGATCCTTCGCCTGCTGCGCGATAAAGCCGAAAAACAAGGGCTTGAACTGCGCGGTGGGGTATTGGAAATCATCGACGACGGGATCGGTTTTTTGCGCTCCGAACACTACCTGCCGGGACAAGATGACATTTACGTCAGTCAGACCCAGATCCGGCGGTTTAACCTTCGCACTGGGGATATGGTCATCGGTCAGGTGCGCCCACCAAAAGATACTGAGAAGTATTTTGGGCTGCTGCGGGTAGAAGCGGTTAACGGACAAGACCCCGAAACCGCCAAAAGCCGGGCCCAGTTTGAACACCTCACCCCGATCTTCCCGCAGGTGCGTTTTAATCTCGAAACCAATCCCCGCATTCTTTCAACCCGACTTCTAAATTTGATTGCTCCCATCGGTAAGGGGCAGCGTGGTTTGATCGTCTCCCCGCCTAAAGCCGGGAAAACCACGGTGTTGAAGGAGATCGCCAACGCAATCAGCCGTAATCATCCCGAAGCGCACTTGATGGTTGTGCTGATCGGTGAGCGCCCTGAAGAAGTGACCGACATTGATCGCTCGGTTGAGGCAGAGGTGGTAAGCTCAACCTTTGATGATCCCGTGACCAATCATGTGCGGGTGGCAGAAATGGCGCTGGATCGAGCGAAGCGGTTGGTGGAGATCAAAAAGCATGTGGTGATCATGCTGGACAGCATCACCCGCCTGACCCGCGCCTATAACTTAACCGTCCCTCCCTCCGGGCGAACCCTCACGGGCGGTCTTGATCCTTCCGCATTGTACCCGCCCAAACACTTTTTTGGGGCAGCCCGTAACATTGAGGAAGGCGGCTCACTGACCATCATTGCGACCTGTCTGGTGGATACGGGAAGCAAGATGGACGAGGTGATTTACGAGGAGTTTAAAGGTACCGGGAACATGGAACTGCACCTAAGCCGTAAACTTCAGGAGCGTCGTATTTTCCCTGCCTTCGACGTAGAGAAATCCGCGACCCGACGCGAGGAATTCCTGCTTGGCCCGGATATTTTGCAGCGGGTGTTTGTGATGCGTCGTATGTTGGGTCAAATGCTGGCAGATCCGCCTAATGGCGCAGGTTTAGGGTTGATCGGTGCAACTGAGGCCCTGCTCAACCGACTGCGTCAGACCGACAGCAACGAAGAGTTCATGGAAACGCTGGACCGGGCGTAAACCGTCCATACCTCTCTTGAATCCCCTTCTTCACTGAGAGAAGGGGATTTTTGTTGTTTAGCGTGGCCCCTCTGACCTACACTCCCCTTCACTTGGTACTCATGTACCCTGCCCAACTTCTGCACAAGTCACTGCTACAATTCTTCTTATCACCATAAACAAAAATCAGGAGAGAGCGACTGTGACCGAAGTGCATGATGACGACAAGCCTGTTGGCCGGGTATTGACTCGACGTGAGATGCTGGCACTTTTGGGTGGAGCCAGCGCCGCCTTGATCGCAGGTATGAGCCTGCCTCGCAGCGTATCCGCGCAAGGCTCACCCACCGCAACACCCTCCCCAACGCCCGTCCCGGCGTGTGTCGTGCGCCCCGAACTGACCGAAGGGCCCTACTTTGTGGATGGGCAGTTGAACCGTTTTGACATTCGGGTTGATCCCCGCGATGGGAGCATCAAAGAAGGGCTGCCGCTGCGCCTGATCTATCGGGTATCAAATGTGACCGGGGGCGTTTGCGCACCCTTGGCAGGTGCTCATGTTGATATTTGGCACTGTGACGCTGAAGGCCGGTATTCTGGTGTTCAGGACGCGAGATTCGACACCAGTGGGCAAATGTGGCTGCGTGGCTATCAAGTGACCGATGATCGCGGCATCGCTGAATTTCTGACCATTGTGCCCGGTTGGTACAGTGGACGGGCGGTGCATATCCACTTCAAGATTCGCGCCGACCCTGAGAGCACCTCCGGTTATGAGTTCACCTCGCAGTTGTTTTTTGATCCGGCCCAGATCGAAAAGATCTACGCAGATGCACCTTACACAGCCAGAGGGCTGCCGAACATGGCCAACAGCCGCGATAACATCTTCCGGCAGAGCGACGGACTGCTCACGCTAGATATGGCCCCCATGACAGCCGAGATGCTGGCTGAACTGGAACTGGAATCAGGCGTAACCGCGACCTTTGATATTGGGCTGGATTTGGATGATGCTCAGACCGGGGCCAGTGATCGGGCAGGGGGCACACCCGGCAGGACTTAGGGGGTTCAACGGCGTTCAGCCACATTCCGCTCCAATTCTCCCTCGTGGAGAGCTGAGGCGAGGGCATATTTTGCCCGAAGGGGAATTGACCCTCACCCAATTCCCCGCTTCCTCCGCCGCCTCGCCGGCAAATTGCAGGGCGTCTTCCAGTTTGCGCATGGCGGGCAGGATCAGATCGCGCACCTCGACGTAGAATACCTCCGCGCCCACACCCCGCCATGCCCCGCCCTGAAGCTGATCGACCAACCCTTCGATCTGAACCGTGAGCGCGACAGTCATATCGGCGTGGCGCATAAACTGCTTCATAACCTCTTGGAGGTAATCATAGTTCGCCTGAATACGCTTTACAACCATGAGCATTCCTCTTTTATGAAGTTCTCACACATCAGAGAGGAAGTATCTAGCTACCCAACACCACATCAAAAGAGGGAAAGAAGCCTGGAGGGAGAGGGTTATGGAGGTCAAGG
>JACSRJ010000172.1 GCA_014879835.1 Anaerolinea sp. | reverse complement strand
GCCCCTTTCGATAAATAGAGGGGAAATAGGTTCAATCTGCATCAATCCCACCCTTTTCAAACGGTCTCTGAGGTCAAACGTTAGGATTTTGTCATCTTGCATCCCCGACTCTCAGCCCCGTTGAGGGGTTGGCAGCGGGGGTGAAGACTCTCTAAGGGAAAATACCCCAATCCACACCATATGCTGCTCCCTTCCGTGCCCCCCTTCAGCGGGCGGGGTACAATCTTCTTATCGGTATTTAGGGAGCTTCAAAAAATGCCTTTTCAGACGGTTAAAGATTTGAAGATGTATTACCGGGAACAGGGCAGTGGTGACCCGATCCTGTTCATTCATGGCAATGTTTCCAGTGGGGCATGGTGGGACTATACCTTCGCCCGGATGCAGAGCAGCCCGTATCATCTAATTGCCCCTGATCTGCGTGGACGGGGTGACACCGAAGGGAAATCGGATGACTGGACGATTGCCACCCTCGCCGATGATGTGCATACATTGGCCCAAGTTCTTCAGCTTGGCAAGGTGCATCTGGTGGGGCATTCTCTGGGGGCGCTGGTGTGCATTCAATATGCCCTTGATCACCACCATGAGGTGCGCAGTCTGACTTTATTGGCACCCGGATGGGTAGCGGGTGACATGCCCGCAGAACTAGGTGATCCGGCGCGGATTCAAATGCTGGTGGCGAACAAGGCAATGCTCAAGATGGCCTTACGAGCGGTCGCCATGAAGCACCCTCAGAAGGGCTGGGATTATCTCGAAACTGAGAGCCTCAAACAAACCGATGCGGCTAGTCTACGCACGCCACAAGCATTATATGCCTTTAATGTGGCGGCGCGGTTGGGTGAGTTAGGGACTATCCCTACTCTGATCACCCGGGGTGTTGGCGATATGGTCGTTCCCGAAGCCATCGTTATGCATTCGGTGAAGGGTATTCCCGGTGCCCATTATGTGCAGATTGCGGATGCGACCCACTCGCCCAATGTAGAAACCCCTGACGAATGGGTGCGCCTGCTTCGGCAGCATGTGGAAGGGGTGAAATGAACGGCGAGCGTCACGCCCATATTGTCAGCACCGGGCGCTATGTGCCCGAAAAGGTGATCACCAACGATCAACTGGATCAAATGTTGGGGGAACCAGTGGGTTCGTGGCTGGTGGAGAATGTAGGAATCCGCCAGCGGCATGTGATGAGCGACGATCAGGTGACCAGCGATCTGGCCGTGAGTGCCGCCGTTGAAGCTCTCAATCGTGCCGGGGTCAAAGCCGATCAGGTTGATCTGATCATCTTGGCCACCGATACCCCTGATTATGTCTCACCGGGGACGTCTTCAGTGGTGCAATATAAGTTGGGGGCAAAACGTGCAGCCACCTTTGACATCAATAATGCCTGCGCCGCATGGGTCACTGGGGTGGACATAGGTTCCAAGTACATTGCCACTGATCCCGATTATCAGAACGTTCTGGTCATCGGCGCTTATGGCATGACTCGGTTTGTGGATTGGAGCGATAAACGCACCTGCACCCTCTTTGCCGATGGAGGCGGTGCGGTCTTGTTGCAGCCCAAGCCAAAACCGGGATTTCTTGGCGCAAAAATCGTTGCCGATGGCAGCTTTCATGATTACATGGGTGTGTTTGTGGGTGGAACGGTTGCCGCCGCACGCGGTGAGCATCCTCCACAGCAGCTTCTGCGCATTCAGAAGCGCTTTCCCCCTGACACCAACAACAAGGGGTGGGGGCCGGTAGTGCGCGGTCTCATGGACAAAATCAAGCGCCCGGTGGAAAAGATCGATAAAATCTACTTCACTCAGCTTAATATGCGCACCATTGAATACGTCATGGGCGATCTGGGTCTACCCATGAACCGCACCCATACCATCATGGAGAAGTGGGGCTATACAGGTTCGGCCTGTATGCCGATGGCCCTTGATGATGCCATTGAACAAGGTAAGGCTCCTCAGCCGGGTGAACTGGTCGTGTTCTGTGGCAGTGGCGCAGGGTATACCATGGGCGCAGCGGCCTTTATCTGGTAAGTGTGCAATGCGCCCGATGGGCAGTGTCCGCCTTTACCCTGAACAAGGACAAGATAGCACTACTCATCAGGATTGGGAGATCAACAAAAGGGACGAGGAGGTATCATTTTTGAGCGAGATTCTGCTCCAGTATCAAGTGAATGAGCGTGGACAAAAACCATCCGGGCTGCGTTTGTACGATGACGGACGGATGCAGCGCCCTTCGCCGGAAAATTCCCTGCCCGGCGCGACAGATCGCCTCGATCAACCCCGCAGTTTGATCTGGGTTGAAGACCGCACCCTTAACCCTGCTCAGATCAATTCGGTGAAGGAGTCCATCCGGGCGTGCGGCTTTTTTGGACTGCCGGCCAAGTTGCTCATCAACTATTGCAAAGAAGACCCACCCGCTGCGATCTGGTCAATCACACTGGATGATTTCAGTCATCAGGTGGTGGTTTATGACCCGCGGCCAAAGCGCAGCAAGGAGATCGATCTCCTTCTGGAGGCTCTAGAAGCGCTGCTTAAGCCGACCGTATAAGCGCGTGGTGAGAACCCATTGACCGCGTCCGCTGTCCTTGGCAAGATCAGGCGCGCACCAAAGGAGTTTGAGGCAGAAAATCAATGCGCCAATTCGTCATCTTGATTGTGGCAATGGTAGGATTAGGCATATTGGGGGCCGGATGTAATCCGGGCACTTCAGATGCGGCACGGGTGCTTGAAGCGGATAACAGTTCACTCCGTGCGACCATCGCTTTTTACCAGAGTCTTGACCCCACCAATACGGCCGTCGCCAATGACTACAACGGACGGATGGCCACCCTGCAATCCGACCTCGACCGCTCCCGGCAGGAGGTGCGTAATCTGACGCTGCGTCTCAACAGCTTCAGCCAACCCACCCCCGGCGCGAATGTGGCCGTTAACCCAACTGCCTATGTTCCCCCGGCGATCACCCCCGGAGTCAATCCGGGCGGCGGGTTTGCCAGTTTCCCCACCTTTACGCCGCAGCCTACCCGCGCTGTGGCTGTGGCGAATCCCGGTGCCCCGGTCTCAGTGAGTGCCCCTTCGGGTTTATCGCTTGAGAACATTGTGACCTCATTGGGCATTGACGATAACGGCTGTGCCCAGAATCCGACCAATGTGTTCAGCGCTAGTGCGGAGCAGATCTATGTGGTAGCAGTGGCCAAGAACTACCCGGCAGGCACTGTTTTTAGCACCGTTTGGACGGGGGGCAATGACTTTGAACAACGCTACGACTGGACGGCCGAAAGTGGCGCCAACGAGTTGTGCATCTACTTTTATGTGGAACCGCAAAACCTTCAAATGACCGCCGGTGCGTATTATGTGGTTTTTGCAGCCAGCCATGCCAGCGGCTCCGTGGAAAGCCCACGGATCGCTTTGAGTCTCCAGCGCTAAGGCAGATAATGGCACAAAACTCCCTTTGGGCGCGCTTCAATCCTACCAACCTATCGCGGATGTACCAAACGGAGCTTACGCAGGCGGAGGTACGCCAATTAGAGGGCAGCCGCCTTTTGCACACCACCGTTGGCCCTATTGAGTATGCCCTTAGGGAGGGTGACGAGGATCGGGTTGTGATCATCTCCCACCCAAGTATGGGCGGGTATGATCAAGCCCTTGCTATCGGACGACGTTTCCCCGGTTGGCGGGTGATCGCCCCTTCGCGGGGGGCATACCTGCGCACCCCCCACGAGACAGGCGAAACCCCAGCCCACATGGCCGATGCCTTCGCTGCACTGCTGGACGCTTTGAACATTGATCAAGCCGTGCTTGGTGGTTACTCTGCTGGGGGTATGGCCGCACTTGAATTTGCCTTACGTCATCCGCGCCGCTGCCGAGGGCTGATCCTTGCCGGGGCGATCAGCCAACCCCTGAACGATTTTGTGATGAACATTCTCGCACCAATCGCGCTGGCAAACCGCTCCGACTTTGTGAATTGGGTCATTACCAAAGCAGCCTATCGCGCTTTGCCCTTGCTTGAAAGTGACCCTGAGACGCTGGAGATTTTGCGCGCTTTTCAACAAACCAATCCTCTGCGGCTGCGCTATCCGGGGTATGTGCTTGATGTGTCCCAGATCAAAACCTTCCGACCAGAACTGGCGGCGGTGCAGTGCCCAACCTTGATCCTGCATGGGGATCGTGATCCTTTGATTCCGGTGAGCCATGCCCACCGGGCCATGCGTCTGATCCCCGGGGCACAGTCCTTGATCATTCAAGGGGGCAATCATGATGCGCCGATACGTTATCCGCAGCAAGTACTGCCTGTGATGAGGCGATTTCTGGATTCTCTTTAGGGGTGTTATGCCCGTTATCTACACTGAAAACGATGCTGATTTGGAAGTGCTTCGGGAACGCCCGATTGCGATCATCGATTACACTGAGTTGGGGCGTTCAACAGCGCTGAACTTACGCGACAACGGCTTTTACCCAATGATTGGGGCACTTAACGAGAACCGCGCTGCCCGCGCCCGGAGCGAGGGTTTTGAAGTTGCCCCACCCGGTGAAGCCGCCCACAAAGCCGATCTCAAACTATTGATGCTGCCTGATGAACAGGTGGCAGAGGCATATTTGGCTTACGTTGCGCCTTCACTGCGGGCTGGCGACATGATTGTTTTCGCCTCCGGTTACAATGTCGCCTTTGGTTTTGTGGAGCCACCACCTTTTGTAGACGCAGTGATGATCGCACCCCGCGCTTTTGGTGGGGCCGTGCGTGAGAAGTTTCTCACGGGGGAAGGTTTCCTCAGTTATGTGTGTGTGGAACAGGATGCGACGGGCAAAGCATGGGAGCGCCTGTTGGCCTTAGCCGGTGCAATGGGTGCGCTCAAATTGGGCGCGCTCGAAGTCACCATGCGCCAAGAGTCGGAGATGTCACAGTTTATTGATCAAGCCCTGATGCCCGCGCTTCATCACCTCATCACCAGTGCTGTGGAAATCCTAATCCGGGAGGGGTATCCGCCGGAAGCAGCGCTGCTTGATGTATATGTCTCCTCCAAACTTTCGGAATCGATGGAACGTGCGGCCCAAGAAGGAATGATCGGCTTTCTGCGCGATTTTGCCCTGATCACTCAGTATGGGATGCTTTCACGGATCGACCGGTTTCAAGACCCCAAACAGCGCCGTCAATTTGAACTGATCCTTGAGGAGATTCGTAAAGGCAAGTTTGCGCAGGAATGGACGAACGAATATCACAATGGCTTTCCGCAGCTAGAGGCAATGCGCACCAAACGGGCAAACCTACCAGTATGGCGGGCTGAGTCCGATGCCATTGAGATGCTCCGTCAGGCAAAGACCCGGCGGAAGGGATAAACTTCCGCCGAGATACGGTGGCGCGCATCCGTTTTTAGGGCTGCCCTTGCGCTGCCAAGTAGTCGGTATAGCCACCCTCAAAAGTTTTCATCACCCCGTCACGCAGCTCGATCAGGCGATCCACCGTCTGATCGAGGAAGTAGCGATCATGAGAAATGGTTAGAACCGCGCCCTCAAACTCATCGAGAGCCTTTTCCAGCACCTCCACCGACTGAATGTCGAGGTTGTTGGTAGGTTCATCAAGGAGCAGCAAATTGGGATTTTGCAGCATCAGCGCTGCAAGCTGCAAACGGCTGCGTTCCCCCCCGCTTAAGGTACGGATCGGCTGGCTGCACTGCCCATAGCTGAACAGGAATTTGTTGAGGAATGCGACCGCATCCCCTTCACTGATCGGGGCTAGATCACGCACGAGGGCGATAGGGGTGCTCTCCAACCATGTGGCGAGGGTCTGATGCTCCTGCGAGTAGTAGCCAATGCGGGTGCTAGGTCCTACCTTGATGATGCCCTCCGAAGGCGGATACTGTCCCTGAATGATCCTGAACAGTACGGACTTGCCTGCACCATTGGGCCCGATCAACCCGACCCGCTCCCCATGTCGGATCAGAAAATTCAGGTCAACAAAAATCAGGTTCTGCTCAAAGGCCATCGAAAGGTTGTTGACCTCCAAGGCCTTCTGACTGCCCCGTCCGCCCTGAATCTGCAAATCCATTCGTCGCCGTTCGATCACCCGATCAATGATCTCACCGTTCGCTTCCATCCGTTCGAGCATTTTGCGACGGCTGCGCGCCTGCTTGAAGTGTCGTTCGTTGACCACGATACGCGCCCACTGCTCAAAACGTTTGATCGCCTCCTCAATGCGCATGATTTCCTTTTGTTGGGCTGTGTACATTTGCTGCTGGCGCAAGCGGCGTAGTTCACGTTCAGTGGTGTAGGCAGTATAGTTGCCCTTGTAAAGGGTGAGCTTGCCATCGGACAATTCCGCGATCTCAGTGGCGACTTCATCCAGCAGGTAACGATCATGCGAGACGATGATCACCGTTCCCGGATAGGTTTTGATGAACTCCTCAAGCTGCCTTTTGGCGTTCAGATCAAGGTGATTGTCTGGTTCATCAAGAAGCAGCACTTCAGGCGCTTCCATTGCCAGTTTGATCAGGGCCACTAGTTTTTTTTGCCCCCCGCTCAGGTTGTCCGTGAGCAGATCAAACTGCTCTGGGCTAAATCCAAGCCGTACCAACAGTGCCCGGACTCTGGTTGTATGGGCAGACCCGCCCAAGCGCTCGTATTCCTCCAACAGCCGCTCCTGCTGGGTAAGAGCCGCAGCGAGTCGGTCAGGATTGCCATAGACGGCAGGGTCACCCAACCGCGCTTCGATCCGTGTCAACTGGGACTCCACAGCCGCAAGTGGGGCAGGCGGGGTAAGGGCTTCTTCGAGGACAGTGCGTCCTGAGGGGAGGCTCACATCCTGAGTGAGAAAGCCCACCCGTATGCCTCGCATCCGCACAACGGAGCCTGCATCGGGTGTGATCTGTTCAGCAACGGCGCGCAGTAAACTGGATTTTCCAGAGCCATTGGGACCCACCAGTCCGATCCGCTCCCGATCCCCAATAGCCCAACTGAGGTCGCGGTAAATGACTCGTCCAGCATGATTAATGGTGATCCGATCAATGTTGATGATGTGCATGACCCAATTTCAGTCCTTGTTACTCCGGTATTCAAACACAGGTGATAAAGTGCGGAATCAAAACGACCCAGAGGAGCGCTCTGGGTCGTTGATGTGGCGGAAATGCTTAAAATCAGCCGATCAGCAGGCGCACCTATTCAAGGAGCGCCCCACGATGGAAGTCATCATGGCACGGGAAAGTACAGCATTATGGCTGAAATACATCATAAAAGTAAGTATAACACAGAGCGTGGCAACAATTCCAGAGTGTTGAATCGAAGCAGAGGCATCTGGGGTTCCCTCATCCCCCAGCCCTTTCCCACACTTTGTGGAGGGATGGTGGCGGCAGTAAATTTCAGGGTAGGATGACAGCCCTCACCCCCATGCCCCCTCTCCTAGCCGCAAAGCGGCGGTCGGGAGAGGGGGAAGACTTTTGTGGGAGCGTCCCCCACACCCTCCTGTTAGGCGCCCCTTAATCCCGCTGGTTTGTGGCTTGGTTGACCACAAACAGAATGATTCCGCCAATCACCATTGCTAACAGCGCAAACAGTCCGATCAGCACAAAAACAATGATTCCCGCGGCAGGATCAGCGGCCGCAGCCGGCGCAGAATCTGACTCCGGCCCAGTCGTCGCTTCGGCACTGACCGCCTCTTTGGTAACTTCACCGTGAGACTCTTCGGTGGGTGCAGCAGTTGCATCGGTGTGTGATTCCTCAGTAGGCGCGGCTGTTGCGGCCTCGGTAGGTGCAGTGGTCGCATCAGTATGAGCTTCTTCGGTGGGTGCAGCGGTTGCGTCAGTGTGTGATTCCTCAGTCGGTGCGGCCGTTGCGGCCTCGGTGGGTGCAGTGGTCGCATCGGTGCGCACTTCTTCAGTGGGTGCGGTAGTTGCGGCTTCGGTGGGTGCGATCACAACAACCGCAGTCGCGGCTGCGCTTTCAAGGGTAGGGGTTATCACCGCTTGAGTCGGCCCCATGGGCGCGGATTCAGTAGCAGCAGGGGCTGTGGTCTCCACTGGTTCAGCAGGAGTCGCGCTTGCATTACCTTTCAAGAGATCCGCCGCCACAAAGGGGGTGTTTGTCAGGGTCGGGGTAGGCGTATCACTTGGCGTTGGAGTAATTGAGGGGGTAGGGGTATCTGAGGGAATCGGGGTATGGGTCAGGGTGCGCGTTGCCGTTGACATCGCTACCGCGGTGAGGGTTATCTGCGCAGTGGAGGTTCCCGCAGCCCGTGCAGTAACGGTGGCAACGGTATCGTTGTTGGCGCAGCCTGAAATCCCCAGAGCGCCAGCGATCAATAGGATTGTGAAAAGCGTGATGCGCTTGGACATTCAATCATCTTCCTGCATATAAGGCGTGGACACAGCCTTTGATTTTATCATGGGCAAAAGTGAATCACACCCTTTTTTGATAAGGGCGGTCTGATCGATTCGATTTCGTCCTTTTCACTGGGGTTTGAGGGTTGATGCTTGATCTTATACCGGGTTCTGGTACAATTCCCTCGTCAACGGGGTATGGCGCAGTTGGTAGCGCGCTTGCATGGGGTGCAAGAGGTCCCCAGTTCGAGTCTGGGTACCCCGACACACAAAACGGAGCGATTTGCCGCTCCGTTTTTGATTCATACGAGGCTGACCCTGTAAAATCCGTTCGGATGTCTCAAAAAGGGATAAGGGCGGGCGCGTACCAACCCTATAGGCCAAGCTCATCACGTTTCTGATCGATCTGAGCTAGATATTCTCCCACTTGTTCCCATGTTAAATAACGCCCTTCTTCATCCCGGATCAGTTCAGGTCGCACCGGCACAACTTGCGAAGATCGGCCTTTGTCACCCGGCTTCATGTGCATGTAATAGACTGCATCAGCAGGTACATGGGCCAGCAGATTCGGTGAATGGGTGTTGATGATCACCTGACGCAGTGTCGGGCGGGGATCGAGGTCTTGTTCTCGTTCAAGATCAGTGGCAAGGGCATAAAGAACATCCACAATTTGACGCATCCGCATGGGCTGTACGCCGTTTTCCGGTTCTTCAAAACACAACGCCCCTCTATGGATGGGATCGTGGCGAAGACTTACCAGTGCCAGCAGGCGCAGCGTACCATCGGAGAGCACCCGCGATGAAAAGCGCTGTTTGTCGGAAGATTCGATCTCAATCAGAACCTCATCCCGGTCAATCATGGGGGTGAGCATGATCTTTTTGATGGTCGGGATGAATCCCCCCAATGAGGTTGTGATCTGCTCAAGGCGGGCGGAGTCTTGGGCTAAACGCGAAAGCACCGAGGCCAGATTCGAGCCATCGGTACTGAGGAGATCGCTGCCATCTTTTGGGGCGGGCATTCGCATGGCGGAAGGTTGAAGCCCCAAAAAGCGCCAGTGCCGCATTTCCTCCCGTGCTGCATGAAGGGTGGGGTAGCGTAGAGGATTCGCACCGCTCAGGATAGTCTTTTCAATACCACCCACCATGGTGCCCTCACGGCCTCCACCGGGCGCATCCTGATTACGGAAGATGGTCGGTTTGACTCCCTCCGCAGAAACAGTTTCCAAGTAGGGGGGGCGTTTTTCGCGCACAATGTAGGCTTTGCGGGCTTTGGTGCTGAGGTTTTCTTTCGCCCATTTATCATCCGACTCTTTGATCGGAATGAGTGCCTCGTGCGCTACATAAACCCGATCACGCCCTTCCTCGATCCGGCTTTCTAACTCCACCTCATAACGCAGACGGGTCGAGAGCAGAGAGCGAGGTTTCTCCGCGCCAATTTCGATCTGACGATTGATCAGCATTTCTGCTGCCAGCGAGATTTTTTTGGCGCGGGTTCCATCGGGGTAGAGGGTAAATAACTCGCTCAGCTCGCCTCGCCCCATACATAGGGCTTGCTCAACGGTCTGATCCCCTGCCAAAGCAGCGAGCAGGGTAACGGCATCAAAAAGGTTTGTTTTACCCACCCCATTGGGCCCAATGAAGACCTGAAAAGGGCGAAAATCGACGGAGAACCCTTGAAATGACTTAAATCCGCTGATCTCGATCCGGGTGAGCATGACTTCCCCCATAGGCAAGCCGATTAAGAACCTGCCCCTCAACCTTTCAGTGAGGGGCAGGGGATTGAGACTAGTTCTTCAGGGTCGGGTCAAAGGCATCTCGCAGCCCATCACCGATCACATACAGGCACAGGACGGTGATCGTGATCAACAGCCCCGGCACCACCACCAGATGTACCCCTTTGGTGAAGAAAGTCTGGGAGTTGCTGAGCATGTTTCCCCAACTGGGGGTGGGGGGATTGATCCCAAAACCGAGATAACTCAACGCCGACTCGGTCAAGATCAGACCGCCGATATTCAGGGCCAGTGCAATCATGACGACCGAGAGCAGGTTGGGCAGAATATGCACCAGCATGATCCGGCTCACAGGTGCGCCGATAGAACGTGCACTGACGACATATTCGCGGGCGCGGATCGAAAAGGTTTCACCGCGCACCAGACGAGCTACCCCAAACCAACCCAACAAACCCAAGACTGCGATCAAAACCGGGGGCCCGGGTTTGGTCACAGCGATGATGATCAACAACAGAAGCAGGGTGGGCAGGGAACTGATAGTCGTAATCACCCAGTTGACCCCATCATCGAGGAGTCCCCCATAAAAGCCAGTCAGAATCCCGATGGTGATCCCGATAGTGGCGGCGATCAACGCAGCACTAAAAGCAATTCCCAAAGACACCTGTCCGCCAAAGAGCAGCCGTGCAAACTGATCCCGTCCTAAGTCATCAGTGCCCAGAACACGCCGCGGCGCATCCATCGCTGAAGTACCCAAGGTGGATGTTTGACGGGGCGCTTCATAAACAACTTCCTGCTCATAGACCACATTCTCTGCAATCACCTCGCCCCCAAAAGTCACGTTGAGCAAGGGTGCATCAGCCGAGGCTTGGATGAACTGTAAACGCGCATTGGCGGGATCAATCGCCGCCAGATTTTGCGGATAGAACTTCATCTCCAGCGGTTTGCCAGACTTTTCACCCCCTGCAACCACACCCATGGCGAGCCAGCCCGCCTTGACTTCCACCCCATTAAGGGAGAGAAAAGGCTCCGCGGCCCTGTCACCGGTGGAGAAGCGCAAAGAGACATCATAAGTGCCGGGGGGCAGTTCAATCAGATCACCGGCCTGCCCAAAGGGGATGTTTCTGGCCAAGGCCCTTTCCCCGGTTTCGCTGCCACCTTTGACGTATATATCAAAGGCATTGGTGGACATACCTGCATGGAACACCCGCAGCCCACCATTCTCTTCGCTTCGAATGTCCCGATAGTTGGTATCCACGATTTTGGACTTGATGTCCTTGCCCATGTCATGTACGACCGCAGTCGCAAGGGTGCGGGCACGAAAACGGTAGTCCGGGTCAAAGGTGAGACGATCCTGCCCACCGATCAGGATGAAGGCATTGGTGCCGCTGGTGCGGTCAAAACTGACATTCAGCGCCCGGCTAATCTGAGGCGCAAAAATGGCAGAAAGGGTGATCAGCACAATAACCGCCAGCGCCCCAAGGGTTAAGCGATCACGGCGCAGACGGCGCACTGCCAGCGAAAGTAGGGAATGACCGAGATATTCCTCGTCTGCCTGACCTTCTTTGAGGTTTACAACCATATCACGCGCAGTCATCACAGCCCCCTAACTGAAACGAATGCGCGGATCGATCAGCGCATACAGAATGTCGGATAACAAGAAGCCAAAAATCGTGGCAATGGCCGAAAAGACCGAGACCGCCATCAGCATCGCAAAATCCTGCGCGTTGATCGATTGGAAGGTCAGAAAGCCAATGCCCGGCCACGAGAAAATCTGCTCCGTGATGAATGCACCCGCCCAAATGTTGGTGATCGCGGGGCCAAGGAAGGTTGCCAATGGGATCAGCGCATTACGGGCCCCATGGGTAAACCATACCCGGCGCTGGCGCAGCCCTTTGGACTTGGCCGTGCGGATGTAATCCTGACCAATCACATCCAACATGGAGGCGCGCAGATAACGCGAATACCCTGCCACCCCGCCTGCCCCCAAAACGATCATCGGCAAAAGGATGTATTCCAAGCGCTGGAACAAGGGCGGGCAGCCCTGTAGGGCTGTGGGGCAGCGGCTGCCCATGGGCAGAACCCCCAGCCTTGATCCAAAAATCAAAATTAGGATCAAGCCCAGCCAGAAAATGGGCACCGAATTGACCACCACGGCAAGGATACGGGTAATGTTATCAAACAGAGAACCACGCGCTGTAGCCGCGATGATCCCAATCGGGACGCCGAGCAGCAGCCCAAATAAGAGAGAAGCAACCCCTAACTCGAGGGTTGCCCCCAACCGTTCTCCGAAGAGCTGCAAGACGGGACGGCGGTTAGGAATAGAATAACCAAACTCACCGAGCAAAACGCCTTTACGCTCGCCCCACTTGTCACCTGTCCCATCACCATCAGTATCGTACTGCCACCAAAAGTCTCCGATCAGCCAGCGCAGATATTGAACAGGGAGGGGATCGTCCAGCCCCAAAGCGCGGCGGGCATTTTCTCGATCTCTGGATGAGAGGTTAGGGTCAAGGAGAAGCGCAGCGGTAGGACCACCGGGCGCCAGTGAGATGATCAAAAAGGTGAAAATGGTCACCCCAAAGACCGTGGGGATTGCCTGAACCAATCTGCGGGCGATGTACTTAATCATCGATCCAACCTTAGTGCTTATCTTTAAAAAAGCCCCCTCCACCGAGGGCAGAGGGGGCTATAGTGTATCACTAAAGGAGCTCAGAGACGAGACTTACTCGACGCTGAGAACTTCCCACGTGTCCACGTTCCACAGCAACTGTGCCTGATAAGGCGAGAAGCCCTTCACATTGCTGCGCGCTGCGTACATACCGTTGATCACAAACAACGGGATGTAAGGCAGGTCTGCTTGGAACACTTCCTGCGCCTTCTGGTACAGCTTGATACGGGCATCCATATCGCAGCCGGCCAAGGTGAGCGCATCACTGTTCAGCTTTTCCCACTCTTCGTTGTACCAAGACACCATGTTGGAGCCTGAACCGACGATGTCGGAGGAGGAGTCAAAGAGCTGGGTACCATCGGGGCGATTCGGGTAGCCGGAGCGCCATCCGAGGACGAACGCATCGTAGGTCTGGCTGTAGAAGCGCTCGATCACGAGGTTGAAGTCCAACAGTTCAACGTTGACTTCGACACCGATCTGAGCAAGCTGGTCCTTGGCGAGGGTCACGATGGCTTCACGACGGGTGTTGCCCGCGTTGGTCATCAGATTGAAGGACAGACGCACGCCGTCTTTTTCACGGATACCATCAGCGCCAACCTTCCAACCCGCTTCGTCCAAAATCTTGGCTGCTTCTTCGGCGTTGTAGGGGATGGGCTTCAGGTCAGGATTGACTGCCCAAGAGGTGGGGATGATGTTGGAGGCCATGCGGGTGCCTTCACCAAACACGGCGGTCTTGATCATCGCGTCCACATCGAGGCCGAGGGCCAACGCCTTACGAACCTGAACATCACCAAAGATCGGGTGTTTGCCCTGATCGATGGGGTTGCCGTTTTCGTCCACACCGTTCTGGGGGTTGGTCGGGTCGGCAAGATTCAGACCGATGTAGTCCCAAGACACACCGGGGAAGCTGAAGACCTGAACATCACCCGCATCACCAGCGGCTTTGATGTCGGCCATACGGTTGACCGCAGGGCTGTCCAGCAGGTTGGTCTCGCCAGCAAGGAACTGCTCGATCATAACGGTCTGATCAGGCACAACCTTGTAGATGAAACCAGCAGGCTTCACTTTGCCTTCGGCCGCATCGGTGTACAGTTCGTTGCCCGCGAGGCTGGTCTGTTCGCCCGCACGGAACTCTACGAACTTGAAGGGGCCAAACCCAACGGAGGGAGTGGTGCTGAAGGCGTTGTCCTTCAGTTCGGCAGGCTTCACATCTGCGAACAGGTGTGAAGGGGAAATGCCGGGGATGGAAGCGTCCCACAGGTAATCGCAGGAACCTTCGTTCAGGGTCACCACCAAGGTGTAATCATCCGGGGCTTCAACACTCGCCACGCGACCGCGCACGAAGGTGAAGGGTGAACCGGACTCGTCATTCTGGATCATTTCCCACGCATACATGATGTCTTTGGTGGTGATGGGGGTGCCATCGGACCACTTGGCATCATCGCGCAGTTTGTAGGTGACGACCTTCAGGTCTTCACTCACTGACCATTCTTTGGCCAGTGAACCGGGCGCGCCAGCCTTGAAGGTGGCAGTGGCAGGGTCAGTTCCGGTCAGACCGGGGAACAGCAAGCCAACGATACGATTGCAGGCGGTGTCATTGCACAGCAAGGGGTTAAACTGGTTCGGCCCAGCCCCAAAGGTGCCTTCGATAATGATCCCGCCATCTTCCTGCGCCACAATCGGCGTGGCTGCGGGGAGAAGCGCGGCTGCTGCGAGCGCCAACGCCATCCCAAGGAACCCTAACTTGATTACATTTTTCATGCAGTCTTCCTCTTTGCTACAGACGAAAAACAAAACGGACAACATGTTATGCGCATGGGTAAACAGCGCATGTAATTCACTATTGTAACGATCTTATGCGTGAGATCAAAATGAGAATGCCCCGAACGGTGAATTTTCGTGATGGGCCGATCCACGTAAGTTCTGAATCAGCCCATCATCAGATGCGATCAGGATCTTTACGGAGCCGCTTTCCCCTTTGGCTCTGGTCGCCAATGGGCATGAGCCCCCGCCATCAGTTTGGTCTTCTCAGAGCCGTCAGGGCGGCTCAGGTAAAGTGCGGAGCCACCTTCTTTGTTGTTTTCAAAGATCAGGTATGCACCATCCGCCGACCAATCCACACGCCCGTACAGGAATCCCGGGCCTTCTTCCAATGTGGTAATCTGCCCACTTTCAGTTTCTACCACAGCCGTGACCCACGCGACACCAACATCACTTTTGGGTGTACCCTGCACCAAAAAGTGATTACCCTCTGGTGACCAGCGGGCCTCATAAACCACCATCCCATCGGAGATTTCGCGCAGCGAACGAAACCGACCAGTATCGATATTTAGTACCCCAAAGGTGAAGCTTTTGTTGAGCAGACACAAAGCGTACTTCCCATCTGCGGAGATGTCATACAGAAAGTTGATCTCCGCATCGGCTTTGATCACCTTGGGCACGCTTCTCTCTCCATTCTCAATCGTCAGGATACCTTCCTGATCGAGGATGATCAGCTTACCGTCAGGCATGTACAAAACGCTCTTATAGGAAGGTGCGGGTTTGGGGTTTAGGGAAAGACTCTTGCCCTTTAGATCCACCTTAAAGAATTCGGTTCGGGTGCTGCCATCCGATTCGGTCTGATAGTAACCATAGATAAACGCCTGTGAATCCGGCGACCATCCTCCATAGACGTAGTGGTTGAGGAGGAAGGTGGTTGAACTACGCTCAAAATCGCCCACCTTTATCAGGTTTGAGCCATCAGCATCGATCAGGTAGAGATACTGCCGAACCGTCTCCGGTTTTGATCGTTGAGGGTAATAGTTGACTGAAAACAGTATCTTTTGTCCGTTGGGAGACCACAGCGGCGCGCTGGGACCTTCCCCGTGATCGAGATCAGGGGCATAAAGTTCCTGAAGATCAGAACCGTCGGTGTTTGCCCTTACCACATGCCAATTACTGTCGATTTGCCTCAAGAATACAAGTTCTCCAGAAGGCACATCTGTGGATGGGGCTTGAGCGGTGACCCTGCCAAGTATCAGTGCGGATAGGCTGATCATCACAAATATCGGGATCAACTTGCTGCGCATATTCATCAAAATCTCCTTTACCCACCACCATTTTGCCAGT
Organism: Anaerolinea sp.; assembly: GCA_014879835.1. Classification (GTDB taxonomy): domain Bacteria; phylum Chloroflexota; class Anaerolineae; order Aggregatilineales; family UBA2796; genus UBA2796. The sequence goes on along the minus strand of JACSRJ010000172.1, from coordinate 18,125 downwards.
ATTTGGCCACTCCTGCGCCAGATCGATCAGCATTTTAGAGGGCGGTCTGATAAACCACCCGCCCCGCTACCAGTGTGGTTCGCACCTGCTGCTGGGGGTCCAATAGAACCAGATCGGCATCATACCCCGCCTGAATCCTACCTTTATGCTGCCCCCAACCGATCTGCCGAGCCGGGACAGTGCTGGACATTTGGGCCACTTGCACCAATGACGCCCCCGCCTGATTCATCATATGACGCACCCCTGCATCCATCGTGAGAACACTGCCGGCAAGGGTGCCGTCAGAGAGTGTCGCTGTACCATTGGAGACTGTTACCGCCAGCCCTCCAAGTTCATACGCCCCATCAGGCATCCCTGCCCCTTGAATAGCATCCGTAATCAGGGCGATGCCCTCTGCGCCTTTGGCCGCAAGCACCAACTTGAGGATCACAGGGTGGACATGAATCATGTCCGCAATCAATTCGCAGGTGATCTCGGAGAGGGTGAGGGCCGCCCCCACAACGCCGGGTTTGCGGTGATGCAGTCCGGTCATGGCGTTAAAGGTGTGGGTGGCGTGTCGTGCGCCCAGACGAACCGCCCTTAGAGCCTGTTCATAGGTGGCTTGAGTATGTCCAATAGAGACGGTGACCCCACGAGCAGCACAGGCGCTGATGAACGCTTCGTTAGGCCCAAATTCAGGCGCAACCGTAGTCAGTTTGATCGCCTCGGTATCAAGCCACTGCTCATACTCGGTGGGATCTGCGAGGCGCACAAATTCGCCCGCCTGTGCCCCTTTGGCATTGAGATTGATGTAAGGACCTTCCAGATGTGCGCCTAAAACCATCGCGCCGGGCATTTCTGCACCCATATGCGCGGCCACGTTGCGCAGCGCGTCTAAGATCCGTTCATGAGGGGCTGTCACGGTGGTAGGCAAAAAGCCCGTGACTCCGTGCGCTGCAAAAAAACGGGACATGGCTTTGAGGGCTTCTGGGGTAGCGTCCATCATGTCAAAACCCATCGCGCCGTGGACGTGAATGTCAATGAATCCGGGCAGTACATAGGTTTCGCCTCGGCCGTCAATGATGGTCTCAGCGGAGGGGGCTTCACCTTTGCCCCAAGAAGCGATCTTGCCTTGTTTGATCAACATCCAGTGATCGGGCAACTCGCGGTCTGACAGTATCAGGGTCGAATTGGTGATTAAAATTCGTGAGGTCATCGTTCAAGTGCGCTCCTTCAGCGTTTAACGGTTACGTCAGCAATCTTCAGGGTACCCACATTGGCAGCGCGAATGCTCAGATTCAAATAGAGTGCCCCCTGCCCTTCAGGGGCACTCGCGGGAAGGTCGATCAGATGGTAGGTGCTGAATGCGCCTTGAGTCCAAACGGAGGCTGGATATTTGTCCAGTGTCCCCGGCGCAAACCCGCTGAAGTTGGGATCGAGAAGATCGAGTTTGATCTCTAATTCACCTTGGAAGGTGGGTTTGTGCGCCAGTATCCAATCAAGGCGCACCCGCACCAGTTCACCGGGATGGACGACGTTGTTCACCGCTACATTCACAAGGCGCAGATCATCTCGGTCCAAAGCCGCGCTGAAGTTCACATCAACCCCGTGATCCTGCCAACCTGACCAATTTACCACTCGAACATAAAGGGCGATATCACCAGACTGTTGAACTTTCGCGTAACGATTTACCAGCATCTCTGGGGGGACACCCGGCGCGGAAGTGCGCAGCGCTAAAGCATCCGGGGCATAACGGATCAGGAAGTTAGGATCAACTTTGATGCGGTTGAGGTCAATGATGCGGGTATGGGCATAAAAGCCAAGCATCCGGGCTGAGTCAAAGGTATCGATCACCAGACTGTCTTCAGGGCGAAGGTGCGCGCTCACCCACTGCCCAACCTGAACTGAGTCAGGCAGCCCGTCGTTGTCCGGGGTGTTAAAAGGCAGTCCCACGATGACCCCCAAGCCTAGATCAAACACCGCCGCCGCTATCACCATCAGGCGCGCCGGGTGAGGTTCGATCAACCATGCTGACAGCCCAATAACCCCCGGTAGGATGGCGCTGTTGGGTAAACTTCCACTGAGAAACGCTAGGGCTGCGCTCAAGGCTGCCCATGCCCCTAGTGCCGCCACTGGTCGAGGAACGGTCTTGTGTCTGAAGATCAGCGCCGCAAGGGCCATCAGGGGTAGAGCCACACTGATCTCTGGCGGCGAAAGGGGCAGCCAGTCGGAAACCCCGTACAGGGCCAGCAATCCCCCAAGAACGAGCGCGACTGACAGCACTGGAAAGGCTATACACCGGAAGGCAGACCATCCAGCGGTGCTGGCCCACAGCCCCAAGATCAGCAGCAGGGGAAGGGCGTAAGGATCTGCGCTGAGGGCCAACGCCCCCAAGATGCCGCTGATGCACCAGCGTTCTTTTTGGGCCGCGATCACCGCCCCTAATCCCAGCACAACCATCAACAAGGCTGCGGGTGAAGGCTGGGCCAACCCTGCAAGGATGAACGCTGCCCCTACGATCCAACCCCGAGTGCTTAACCGACTGAGCAAATACCCACCCAAAGCTAAGGCGAGCACCACGATCAGCCAACCGCCCAATTGGGGATCGATGCCAAACCCACTCAACCCAGCGAGCAGCAGTGGGGCAAGGGGAAAGGCGGTTACCTCCCCGCCGATCATACCGTACAGGAGGGAGGATGATTCCCTCAATTTGGCGCTGAAACGGTATAGGACAAAATTGGGATCGGACTCATACACGGGCAGGAAAAGGATCGCGCCGATCAGCGCCAGCCCCAAATAGAGGAGAAGATCACGAACAAGGGTGCGGGTTGCAGGCATGACAGGCATAAATCCTGACTAAACAGCGGCCGAGCATCGGTTCAATGAAGCCCATTTTAACCCGGAATTGGAAGATTTCCGGAAGGTCATATTTTCCTGATTCGAGGCAAAATGGGGACAGGGTGCTTTGTGCAGCGCAATGCTATAATGACCAGTGAGAGTCACAAAATTCACAAGCACAATTTCTGGGGCGACTATGACATATATCTTGACAGTTGATGATGAAGTTGAGGTGCTGGGGACTCTGGGGCGTGCTTTAGGGCGCGAAGGTTATGAGATCGGGCAGGCCACTAGCGGACAGGAGGCATGGTACAAGATCATGATCCGCCGTCCTGATCTGGTGATTCTGGACATCACCATGCCGGGTATGGACGGGCTGACATTATGTCGTCAGATTCGCTCCGACAATCGCTTTATTGATCTCCCAGTGTTGTTTTTGACTGCCCATGACAAGACAGACGATGTCGTGGTGGGGTTGGACGCTGGAGCCGACGATTATGTGACCAAACCCTTTGAACTGACGGAACTGAAGGCTCGGGTAAGGGCACTCATGCGCCGGATCAGACGAGATCAGGATGAGGAGCCGGTGATTCAGATTTCCGGGGTGAAGCTCGACTCGGATACCTATCAGGTATCGGTAGGGGATCGGGTCGTTCAGCTTACGGCCACTGAACATCGCCTCCTACGATATCTGATGGAACACCCCAACCAAGCCCTTGCGCCCCAGCGTTTGTTAGAAGCGGTGTGGGACTATCCTCCCAATACTGGCGATCCTGATCTGGTGCGTGCCCATGTACGTAATCTCCGAGCCAAGATTGAGGATGATTCGGAGTCGCCTCGTTTCATCCGTACCATTCATGGGGTGGGTTACATGATTGCTTCCTAACGGTCTGACCCTGCCTTCAGGAGCGGATCGATTAACGTCCGGGGGCAGGTTTAAACTCGATGGTGGTCCCACCCGGCATACGTGCAAGCACCTTTACCATCGCCCGACAAACATATAAACCCACCAGATCTCGTAGACGTGTATGCAAGGGGGGATGGGTACGTCCAGCGCGAGTCAGGGCCACATCCCACTCTTTATTAAACCAGCGCTGTACCCAGCGATAAAACAAGGTATTGTATTTGCCCCGTTCAAACAGCAGTTTGTTTTCAGCCGTGAACGCCCAATCATCACCATCGTGCATGATCCGCTCCCGCACCTGTTGATAAAATTCCGTGCCCGGCAGGGGGTAAGCGATGGTCGTGCTAAAACTGTCGGGAAGGGTCTCAATCAGCAGTTTGACCGAGAGGTGAAGGTCTTCCAGTTCCTCGCCGGGGTAGCCTACCATCATAAAGTAGTACACGTGGATTCCTACCTGACGGCAGGCCTCGGCAGCACGGTAGATTTGCTCCACTTTGGAGCCCTTTTTCATGGCATTGAGAACTTTCTGAGAACCACTCTCAGCGCCAAAGTAAATCTTCTTACAGCCAATCTCCTGAAGGGCCGTTAACATGGGCACATCCACTAAATTGACCCGACTAAGGCACTCAAAGGGGATGTTAGCCTCACGTTTGACCACTTCATCGCGCCACTCAAAGACCCAATCGCGATCAACCCCCGTAATGTCATCCACCACCCGAATCTGATCAGGCTGATAATGTTCCTTGAGATAGCGCATTTCTTCAGCCACATTGGCTGCTGATCGGGATCGATAAGAGCGCCCGAAGATACCCTTCTGACACCATGTGCAGGCGTAAGGGCAGCCTCTGGTGTTGATGATGCTTAGGCTCCAGTAGCCATGTTTGGCCCGCCAATGGGTGCGGTAGGCGTCAATGTCGATCAGATCACGGGCGGGAAAGGGGAGCGAATCCAGATCGTCAATGGCCGGACGGCGCGGGGTGGTAACCATTTTGCCGTGATCATCAAGAAATCGCAGCCCCTTGATCATTTGGAGGCTGAGCAGTTCTGCGCCAGCCCTCCCGGTAAGCTTGTTCATCAGCTCGATCAGGGTGATCTCTCCTTCGTCCCACACGATCAGATCAACCACCCGACTGCCTTCCGCATTGGTGTGCCGGAGGTATGCTTCGGGTTTGCCGGTGGGGTCTGGCCCGCCAAAAATCACCGTTGCCCCGTACCGCTTGGCGATCTCGGCGAGATCCAGCGCATTCTTGCGTACCGTGATCAAGGCTGTGATGCCCACAACTTTGGGTTTTAGCTGCTGCATCACAGACTCAAAGCCGGTGTAGTCCGGTTCAAAAGCGCCATCGTAGATGGCGACCGAATACTGGTTTTGCCGCAGCACTGCCGCCAAATACAGCAGCCCCAAAGGGAAGTAGGGATTCATCAACTGCGTTTCAACCGGGTCTTTGTAGACAAAGAGCGGATTGACCAGCAGAATGTCAGGTGTGCCCTCAGTAGTAGATTGTAATGAACGCATCAATCGGCATTAACCTTAACGATGGTTGCTCAACCCGACGATAAAGGAGCGGTCTTGCCAGAGGCTTCGCGCAGATTGTGCGCAACGAGACCCGCTTTATACTGAGTCAATACCCGTGCCCCATGATCGGTAAAGTGCCCTTTAACCTGCGTCGCATCGAGAAATACAGCGGGGCTGCGTTGGGGGTTCTCAGCCCGCAGTTTGCGCTGTTTGCGGCGCATTTCCCACTGCTCTAGAGCTGTGCCCAAACGTCCACCCAAAAGCCGCTCACCGATGCGTTGGAGGGACTTGCCCAAACGTTTTGGGGAGAGATCAGGCACAGGCCGATGGGTGTCGGTGGCATTGGGCAAATGCACCTGTGTCCAGCCGTTGATCCACCGCATATTCTGATAAACAGGTATCCCGGAGAGCGGCACCATCTGAACAATTTCATGGGCAATGAACAGATCACGCGGCGTCTGAGGCAGGGCTGACTCTGACAAGACGTAGTTGGGGCATAGGTGTACCCCTCGCAGACGGGCCAGACGCACCACACCTAAAGCAAGCAAACGTGCCAACCAAACGCGACCAGCAGCAGTAACTACCAGATAATCAATATCATCATGGTGATCATCCGCGTTAAGCATTGACAGGGCCCCAGTGATGGCTACCATGCGCACAAAGGGCAGGCGCGCTATCTGGGCAGCATAACGTTCAGCTTTTTTCCAGAGTTTGACTGAGGCATCGGCACGTTTTTCTCGAAGGGCAACAAGGTCGCTTCTGCCTCGAAGGGTGTAGTAATCTCCGATCTGTTCCAGATCCACCGCAAGGCGCGGAGAAGTAGACAGAACCTCGTAGACCTCATCCAGCGTAGCCCGCATACCAATCAGAAAAAAGTGAATTTCCGCCACCTGCAGAGGATATTCAAATACGTCGGCGTAAATCATTGTGCGGAGAATGGCTTCCTCAAGAGAGTTCTGGCGGGAAGTGAAATAATCCATACGTACCGCCCTTCAATAGATCGTGTATCGAGAATATCCGAATTTTAGCCAGACGCCAATGAGTGAAATTTCTGCACCTTCATAAATGGGATGGGTGGGTACCGGAAATTGACTCAAGACCAAGGCTCACTTGGGGAGCACTAAATCAAAATGCTGACACCCCCATCCCGCGCCTTGATCCGCCCCCTTTCGTTAGAAACTATCAACATTCGCTATAATTCATGGGTGAGTCAACGCAACCTGAACCAAACATGAGTGTTTCTTAGTTATGACGGTATCTGACGGAAGGGATTATGCAGCGGCAGATGATTCTACCCTCGTCCTATGGGCAAGGGAGGATAAAACTGCCTTTGGGATGCTGTACGAGCGGTACGCCAAGAAGGTCTACAACTACGTGTACTACCGAACAGGCAATCATCATGATGCGGAAGATTTGACGGCGCGGACATGGCAGCGAGCAATGCTCCATATCCAGAATTACGTAGAACGTGGACTTCCTTTTCAGGCTTGGTTGTATCGTATTGCCCATAATCTGGTAGCGAACTGGCATCGTGACCAGAACCGCCGTAAGGTGATTCCTCTGGATGATTTTGTGGCTTCACGCCTTCGGGCAGAAGCACCTGAACATGCGGCGGAAGAAGAGGACGAACAGCGTCGATTGGTTGAGGCCTTTCAGCGCCTGCCCGAAGAACGACAGCAGTTGATTGTGCTGAAGTTTGTGGACAAACTCTCCAATCAGGAGATTGGGCAGATCATGGAACGCACGGAAGGCGCGATCAAATCCCTGTACCACCGCACCCTTCTCGCTCTGCGTGAAGAACTGCTGCGTCAGGAAACCTCAGATCAAGCTGAAGCGCTCCGCCGTGCCAAGGAGGAGCAGCGGCGTTAGGAGAAGGTATGACTACACACGACGATAAGAACCGCATTTCCAGCACTGAGGAGCGCCTGACCGAACTGCTCGCTCAGCAAGCAGAAGCCCTCGCTAAAGGTGCTAAATTTGAGGCCGATCTCTCCGTTTTCAGCCCGGTTGAACGACAGTTGTTCGCTCTGGCCGCAAGTCTGAGCACAGCCTTTCCCCCGGTTGAACCCAGTGCCGAGTTTCTGAGCCGACTCAAACGTGAGCTGATAGGGGAGTCGAGCAAAATCCCCGTTCCTGCATGGCTTATGCGTTGGCGCCGCCTGCCTTCGGGGTTCCAGATTGCGGCAGGGCTAAGTGGGTTGACCATTGCAGCGGGTTTGACCCTTCTTGGGGTACGTCGTGTGGTTGATTTGCGCGGAAAGAGCGCTACTACCGCGGATGCAGATTCATCCCTCTCACTGAATCCGGCAAACGTATAACTTGAGCTATAAAGGGGTGATAGAGGTATCATGCCTGAACGTTACGCAAAAATCACAGGATGGGGCAAATATGTCCCAGAGCGGGTTCTGACCAACGCTGATCTGGAGAAGATGGTCGAAACCAGCGACGAATGGATCACGACCCGTACTGGCATTAAAGAGCGCCACCTGCGGGCGGAGAATGAACAATGTTCTGATCTGTCGGTGAAGAGCGCTGAAAAAGCGCTGGCATCGGCAGGCTTGAAGGCAACTGATCTCGATTTGATCATTGTTGCCAGTACTTCACCAGATTACTTGGTGCCCGGCGTGGCAACCATTGTCCAAGATAAGCTGGGCGCCAAATGTGGATCGTTCCAAATTACGGCGGGCTGCTCTGGGTGGGTTTATGCCCTTGTGGTCGGAACTCAGTTTATTCAAAGCGGGGCATTTAACAATGTCCTCGTCGTTGGAACCGATGTGGTCTCCTATGGCACAGACTACGAAGATCGAACCACCTGTGTCCTTTTTGGCGATGCCTCTGCCTCCGTGGTCTTGCAGCCAAGTGAGCAGCCCGCTGGAGTTATGACCTTTGAATTGGGTTCGGACGGGAGTGGGGTAGAAGCCCTTTATGTGCCCGGCGGTGGTTCGGTAATGCCCTTTGGAGCCTATAAGGACAAAATCTTTAACGAACGCCTTATGTTCCTGAAAATGGATGGGCAAACCGTGTTTAAGTTTGCCACTCGGACAATTGCCTCATCGATGAAGCGGGTTGTTGATAAGGCCGGGCTGCTGCCAGAGGATATTCAACTGTTCATCCCTCATCAAGCAAACCTACGGATCATTGAAGCCGCAGCCCGCATGATGCGTCAACCACTGGAAAAGTTCATGGTGAACATCCAGAAGTACGGCAACACCTCCGCTGCTTCTGTGCCTCTGGCCATGGTGGAGGCCATTGAAGAAGGGCGCTGCAAACCCGGCGATAAAATGGTGATGTGCGCTTTTGGAGCTGGTCTTACGTGGGCAAGTGCAGTCGTTCAGTTTGGGGTGGGCGAATTTACCCCTGCACATACTTTGTTCTCTTTAGGACGGGCACGATTCTTGGCCAAGCGCACGGTAGGCAGGGCCCAAGACCTTGTGCAGCAGTTCTTGCTGGCGATGCAGTTTCGTCGCGCCGAATCCCGAAAAAAGAAGTAATCGGGACGAACCCATCACGAAGGTGTTAGACGCTCAGTGAACCCCCTTTTCATAACCGAAAAGGGGGTTTTTGGTGTCCAACTCACAGCGGACTCAGGTGAATAGGGCAGTTACCGCTGCGATTGCCCTCGTTCCCGACTCCCCCTTTCTCCAGTGGAGATGGGGGGAATCGGAACTTTGAAGGAAACCTTAAAAGGGAAGGTATAACATGGAGTGCCCTACTGAGACCAAGTGAACTGCTCCATCGGGCTGGCACTGGAGAACAGCGGCGCTAAAGTCAGAGTCTCTAAGTCGGCCATCATGATCGCAAAGGAATGTCCGGCCTTGGCATTGGGGATACTCCCAAACCGTGAGAAGGCCAGATACTTGCCATCGGGTGAGAAGATTGGGTTTGTGTTGAATCCCCCGCCTTCCGTAACCTTGCGCACATTGGAGCCGTCGCTGTTCATCACATACACTTCCCCCGGTGAAGAGGACACATACGCAATCATACTGCCGTCCGGTGACCATGCTGGTTCTTTCTGCTCCGTATCGGATTCAGCCAGCAGGATCATGTCGTGCCCGCTGACATCCATGGTGTAGAGCAGCCATGTGCCATCCCAGTTCGAACTGAAAGCGATCCGCTGCCCATCTGGCGACCAAGCCGGAAAATCATTATCCGCGCCATTGTCAGTCAGGCGGCGTTCGTTTTTGCCATCCACCCCCACAATGTAGAGGTCTCGAAAGTCGCCCCGATCACTGGTGAAAACGATCATGGTGCTATCCGGTGACCATGCAGGTGATCCTTCTGGGGCTTCATCCGTGGTAAGGCGGGTCAGGTTCTCGCCCTCAGCATCCATAATGTAGATGTCCTGATTGCCGTTGTACCATGAAAACGCCAACCATTTGCCATCCGGTGACCACGCCAGAGACTCATAGTTGATGTACTCCTGCGTTTTGCATACCAATATCTTGCGATTCTTGCCGTCAGGGTCAACCATAAACAGCACCGATTTACCAGCGTACTTACCCCCTTCGGGCGTACCCACATAGGTGATTCGTCCGGTGGTGCCATGAATCGAACGCGGCGACTGACTCGCACCGGAAGTTGGGGTTGGGGTGGGCGACTGGCCCTGAATAACCGTTCCGGCACTGCCATTAAAGATGAGGACAGTGATCAATAAAACCATGGCGCCCATTCGCAAAACCAAAGAACGGGGCATAACCAGACTCCTTTCGGACATGGAAGGGTTAACCCAATCGATCCTCCCCGAAGGGAGGATGAAATTGACCTACATAGATGGTGAGGGCAAGCCCGCAAGACTTGCCCTCATTTGCTAAACCCAATCAGTACTCAAGATGGCTTTCAGTGGTAAGGCGTTTGCGGAATACCCAGTAAGTCCATGCCTGATAAGCCAGCACAATGGGAACCAACGTCAAGGCAATTACCGTCATCACACTTAAGGTGTATTGGCTGGAAGATGCATTGTAGATGGTGAGGTCAAAACCCAAGGTGGAGGGCATCACTCGCGGGAACAGTGTGGTGAAGGCCAGCGCCACCGTACCAGCGATGGTTACGCTGGTGGCCAAAAATGCGTACCCGTATCGGGATCGAAAGACCAAAAAGCCCGCTGCCACCAGCCCGATCACGGCTGCACCAGCGGCCAACACTTTGCCGAGGTTGAGTTGATCAAACATGGTGGTCTGGGAGGAACTTAAAAACACAAAGCCAACCATCACCACCAAAAGCGGCGGATACAACCAGCGCGTAGCGTCAGCGGCCCGGCGGCGGATAGTGCCATCGGTCTTGAGTTCCAAAAACAGCGCCCCGTGCAAGGTGAACAGGCAGAAGGTGGTTAAGCCTCCAGCCAACGAGTACGGGGTGATCAAGTCGCCGAAGGTGCCTACATAAATCATCTTCTCGTTGATCGCTACGCCGTGGAGCAGGTTGGCAATGGCGACTCCCCATAGCAGCGCTGGAACCGCGCTCCCGAAGCAGATCGCCCAATCCCACATACGTTTCCAATTTTTGTTCTCAACTTTGCTTCGAAACTCAAAGGCCACCCCGCGCACGATCAATGCGATCAGGATCAGGAACAAAGCTACATAAAAGCCGCTGAACAGGGTAGCATACCAGTGAGGGAAGGCCGCAAAAATCGCCCCACCCGCTGTCAGAAGCCATACTTCATTGCCATCCCAAACGGGCCCAATCGTATTGATGATCACCCGTCGGCCGCTGTTGTCCTTGCTTAGGAAGGGCAGCAGGATACCTACCCCATAATCGAAGCCCTCAAGGAAAAAGAATCCGGTGAACAGCACCGCAATCAAAATAAACCAAAGGGTTTGCAAGTCCATGGTCATCTCTCCCTGTTAGTACACGCCCTTTAAGCTGGAATGTTTGTCCGGGGCGTGGTGTGTGGTGCTGGCAGGGCGCATTCCCTGACGAGCATACTTCTGAAGCAGGTAAACATCCGCAACCATCAGCGCACCATAAATCAGGCTGAACCCAATCAGGCTAAGCGTGAGCATTTCCACACTTACATTAGGCGAAACAGCCTGATCGATGCGCATTAACCCAAACACGATCCACGGTTGACGCCCCACCTCTGCCAGCAACCAGCCAGTGGTGTTAGCGATATAAGGCAAAAACAGTGCCAGTGCCATCACCCGAAGCAGCCATTTGGTTTTTTCAAACCGCTGACGGTTTATTAACCACAACCCCAACAGACCCATCAGGAACATGGCCACACCGGCACCCACCATTGCCCGGAAGCTCCAGTAAGTAAGCCAAATTGCAGGCGGGACATAGTTGCCCGGCCCGTACTGCTTTTCATACTGCTCCTGAAGTTGGTTAATCCCCTGCACTTTCCCGTCAAAGGTGTTGTAACTGAGGAAGCTGAGCAGGGAGGGGATGCGGATGTTGATGATCGACTCACGGGTGGATTCGTTGCCGATCTGGAACATCGACAGCCCTGCCGGGTCTTCGGAGTTCCACAGCCCTTCAGCAGCGGCCAGTTTCATCGGTTGGGTATCGGCCATCAACTGACCCTGCGCGTGACCAAAGCCCATGACCCCCACGACCGAGACCGTGCCAATGATCAGGGCAAAGCGGGTGGAAGTCTGGAACATGGGCATGTTGTCGCTGTTCCCCCGCAGCAGGTGAAGTGCACTAATCCCCAAAATGAAGAACGCGCCAGTGGTCAGGGCGCTGAAGATCACATGGGGGAACTGCACCAGCACATGAGGGTTGGTGATCAGGGCGATGAAGTCGGTCATTTCAGCGCGCCCGCTTTCAGCGATCTTGAAGCCAACCGGGTTCTGCATGAACGAGTTTGCAGCCAGAATCCAGAAAGCGGAGAGCGCGGAGGCAAAAGCCACCAACCAGATTGCGATCAGGTGGGTTCGCTTGGAGAGTTTGTCCCAGCCGAAGATCCACACTCCCAAAAAGGTGGATTCGATAAAGAATGCCGCCAAGGCCTCAATGGCCAAAGGGGCCCCAAAAATATCGCCCACAAAACGCGAGTATTCAGACCAGTTCATGCCGAACTGGAACTCCTGAACGATGCCCGTGACCACCCCCATTGCAAAGTTGATGACCAAGAGTTTGCCCCAGAACTTGGTCATCTGTTTGTACTTTTCATTGTTGGTGCGGTTATAGGCAGTCTGCATCAGGGCCACGATAAACGCCAGCCCGATGCTTAGAGGCACAAAGAAAAAGTGATAGACCGTCGTGACGGCAAATTGAAGCCGTGCTAAAGTGAGAGCATCCATAGCGTCATCCTGCACAAATAACTGTCCATACTTCAATAGTCTTGCGCATCGGTCAATTACGCTAGTGGCGGAAATCACTATCAAAGCATGACAAATGATCACTGATGGATCTCCAGTGAGGTGATACCCCCTCATCGGGATCAAATAAGGTTTCATGAGCAGGAGGCGCTGTGCCTTTGCGAAAACTCTGGAGCCTCGGCGCATCCCGTGTTAGAATCCGCCTCATGAAATATGATCCTCGCGGTATGGGTGGCAAGACAGCGCGGTGTAGGCATTCCCGCTGGGCGGCCTCATCCACACTCATGCCCGATGAAAGTTCTCCTAAATGAGGAAAACCATGCTCAAAACACATCACTGCGGCGAACTGCGCCGTCAACACGCCGGTGAGGCAGTCACTCTAGCGGGGTGGGTGAATCGTATCCGCGCTCAGGGCGGGGTGATCTTCCTCGATCTCCGGGATCGATCCGGGGTGGTGCAGATCACCGCTGATGTCGCCCGTGCCCCTCAGGCCCACGCTGACGCTGAAAAAGTCGGGCGTGAGTATGTGATTCAGGTTGTGGGGGTAGTGCGTGCCCGTCCTGAGGGTATGACCAACCCGAACATGCCCACTGGTGAGGTGGAAATCGAAGCCACCGGGATCAAAATCCTCAATCCTGCCAAAACCCCCCCCTTTGAGCTGGGCGGGGATTCAAGAGTTGATGAGGCGATCCGCCTGCATTATCGTTATCTCGATCTGCGCCGTCCTCGGATGCAGCAGAACATTCTGCTGCGGGGGAAGGTAACCAAATTCATCCGCGACTACCTGTATGATCGTGGTTTTGTGGAGATTGAGACTCCCATCCTCTTTAAAACCACCCCCGAAGGGGCCCGTGATTATCTGGTCCCAAGCCGGGTGCATCCGGGAAAGTTCTACGCCCTGCCGCAAAGCCCGCAGCAGCTAAAGCAGCTTTTGATGGTGGCTGGTTACGAGCGCTATTTTCAAATTGCCCGCTGTTTCCGCGATGAAGATCAACGTGGTGACCGCCAGCCGGAGTTTACTCAACTCGACATGGAGATGAGCTTCGTGGAGCGCGAAGACGTCATGAACCTCATCGAAGGCTTGATGACCGAATTGGTCGAAAAAGTCTCGGATCGGGAACTGGTTACCAAACCTTTCCCTCGCCTCTCGTATCAAGAAGCGATGGCCCGATACGGCTCCGATAAGCCCGACGTGCGTTATGGGTTAGAGATCAAGGATATTTCCGATATTGCCGGCAAGAGCGCCTTCAAGGTTTTTGTGGAAAACGTGGAGGCTGGCAATCCGGTTCGGGCGATCTGTGTCCCCGGCTGCGGCGGTTACACCCGCAAACAACTTGATGACCTGACCGAACTGGCAAAGTCTGCCGGGGGTAAAGGATTGGCATGGATGGCCCTTGAGGCAGGCGAACAGGGGCAGGTCAAATCGCCCATCGGCAAGTTCTTTAGCGTGGATCAACTGGTTGCGATTGTGGATCGGATGGAGGCCAAGCCCGGTGATTTGATCCTGATCTCAGCCGACAAAGCCAGTGTGGTTGCGGCGGTCTTGGATGCGGCCCGACGTGAGTTTGCCTCACGTCTAGGTTTAGTAGACCCCAAAAAGATCGGCTTCTGCTGGATCATCGACTTTCCGCTCTTTGACTGGAATGCTGACGAAAAACGTTGGGATCCCAGCCACCACCTCTTTACGTCCCCGATGCCCGACGATATTCCCTTACTGGATAGTGAACCGGGTAAAGTGCGCGGACAGCAGTATGACCTTGCTTGCAACGGCTACGAGGTTGCGGGTGGCAGCATCCGTATCCATGATCGCAGTTTGCAGGAGAAGATCTTTGGGCTGATCGGTCTGGATGTTGAGGATGCCAAGGAGCGCTTTGGGCATATGCTCGAAGCCTTTGAGTATGGCACACCACCGCATGGAGGGATCGCACCGGGTATTGACCGCCTGACCATGCTGCTTGCTGGTGAACCAAACATCCGTGAGGTGATCGCCTTTCCCAAGTCGCAGCAGGCCGCAGATTTGATGGCTGGTGCGCCTTCCGCAGTCGAACCGATTCAGCTTGATGAACTGCATATTCTGGTGAACTCCAACGACTCCCACAGCACCGAATAGAATCTTGTGAAGAACCCCCTTCTTCAGTCAGGAGAGGGGGGATAGGGGCAATCCCCTTCCTCTTTTGCCCCGAATCGGCTTTGGGCATTTTTCCGATGCAAATCTATCTTTCAATTGATCTGGGTTCGTGATATACTGATCAACAAGTTGACCCCTCTTGACCCTTTGTTAGTTCTAGAGGGGTTCAGGCGTCAAAAAATAGTCGAAAATTGGCGCTTGACTCTCGTTTCTATGTTGTGCTACAGTATTGGAGGTTGGAGAAACGTATATATGGGTGCGCATAGTGATCAAAAGCCCAGCATCGAGCCGCAAGCAATTTACAGCCGGCAAGAAGCTGCACAGGCGCTAGGCATCAGCCTGAGTACCCTGAAGAAACTGATTGACTCTGGACACTTACGGGTCAGTCAGCCAGAAGGGATACGACGTATCTTCATCCGAGGCGAGAGTATTCTTGCCATGCTTGATCAGACCGTTTTAGAACGTTGAGACTGTAGAAGGATAAGGACAAGGCAATGTTGAAAGGAGGCATGGATGTTGACTACAAGCATTAACAGTGGCGTGTCGCGTCGTGCCTACCGTGCTGCCTTGTTGGTCAAGAATCCCATTCGTGCTGCCGTCAAGGGCGGAGTCCGCCTCGAAGCCGTCAGTGGGTTTAAGAAGTGGTCCGATGTGGATTGCGGCAGTGCCGCCCTCCATACGCTGGACGGGGAGATGCCTAGATTGGGTATCACACCCCTGATGGACAGGATAATCGGCAGCTTTCGTGACTTATCAGTCGAAGCAGTTAAAGGGTACCAAGCGTACCCGCAGTTCAGTAAAAACGGTCGGTCATACGTTCCGGGGCCACATACCCCCCGGAGGAGGGGCGAGGGCTAAACCCCCACCTCTACCCAGAGCGCGAGAAGAGCCGCTTCAGGGACGTAGGACCGCAACCTACGTCCCTGTTTTGTTTTACGCTGCGCGAGGGAGAGACAGTTACCATGATGACCAACAGCCTGGACATCCGTATCTTCCAGATGTTGTTTACCGAAGACCGGTTTGCGTCGATGTTTAAGACCGTTGACCGGCTGCACGATATCGTCACCGAAGGCAAGTTAGCTCAGGTGACCAATCTCTCTAAGGAGGAGGTGATCGGGTGGCTAAAAGACATCGCCTATACCTTAGACGAAACGATCCGAGAACTGGAGGGCGACGACCATGAACGAGACAGCGAGTTCCTTCGACTTCTCAGTCTGGTTAAGTAGCGTAGGCAGTATTCGTAACCGAGCGTATGAGACGCTCAGAGAAGGAGTTTCAACCTTGTCGCATGACATAGACAGTAATCGAGACAAGGACGATCTGGCTGGTGCAGTACGAACGTTAAGCCCGCGCCCTGAGCGCACATATCAACGTTTTAACCACCGCCCCAAAGGTTGTCACAAGTCCGGCTCGATTTTGGCTATGGGATGGCAGGGTCGCCCCCTCGGACTGCATTAGGTCGCACTGGCGGCAGGCAGTTCCGAACCGGGCGAGCGCTTTTCCCTCAGAGCCAAACCTGAATCGGAACCGCCTGCACTCATCAAAAGATGAGCGCCATTCGACCAGAACCATCTCTTTTCATAGTCAATTTCGCGGATCAGCTTTTTTATCGGTAGCCCCTCTGGGTGCGCGCAGGGTAAAGCGAGTGATGTTGTTAGCATTCGCGCCCGCCCAGACGTGAGACACACGTACAACAGAACGGCTGCACCGCTCTCCGAACCCCCGGCGGAGGTAAAAACAAAACGGGACTCTCGGTCACCAGCAAATGCCCCGGAGGGTTCACCCCCCAACCCGGGGTCTCTGAATACCCTTCAGAGAAATCACTTGAGGGGAGTCTACTGGGGTGAATGAACTTTTAAAGACTCCATGTATTGAGGGCATATGCCCTTATATGTTACAATGGTCACAACTTACGAAATTCGGCTTCCGGTGATCTATCGGGCTTCGGGTGCGACGGCAGGGGTGTTGGCGAGCCTCCGATAGATCGGCTCCCCGGAAGTAGTTTAAATGGGGCAGAGGAGTCAACTCTTCTGCCCCTTTTCATTGGCTGCCAATTCCTCGATGCACCGCTTTTAACGCCCCGCAAAAGGTTAATGGAACCACGGCCCCGGTTCGTGATACAATCGCATTGGTCTTGTATGTGACTTTATACGTTCATACTACACAGGGGCGAGCGATGTTCAGACGTCTGGCTGGGCTGGTATTATTGACAGTTCTGCTTGTGATGGCAGGTTGCGGAACTCCCCCGCTCACTGCGAGTGAATCCGCAGTTGAGACTGCAACCGACGCTCAACCCGAGGCGACCTCTGCGCCTACGATGGCACCCACTTTGGAGCCAACTACCGCGCCCACTTCCGAACCGTCTGCTGAAACATCTGCCACCGAAGGACCCAGCATGGTGCCCAGCCTTCCACCTACTGAGGTTCCCACCGAAGTGCCATCGGAGACGCCTACCCAGCCTCCAACTGAAGTACCCACTGAAATCCCGACTGAAACCCCTACCGAGACCAGCGCACCTACCATCGTCGTGCTTGCGCCCACCCATGTACCTCTGAAACTCAATTTGCAGGGCACTTGTGCCAGCGGCGCGGTGGCAACCTTCACCATCGCCAATGAGGGTGAGGACATGCTTGCAGAAGAAACCTATACCGTCACCAATAAAGGTGGTGCGGAGTTGACCAGAGGCGCTTTCCTGCTGCGTAAAGGCGAGTCCATTTCGGCAGGGGTGCGGAATGTCTACGGTACCTTGATTTTGCGTATTCCCGGTCAAGGGTTGCAGATTGAAGTGATCTGCGCTTTGCCCAGTGCTGGTGGAGTCACGCCCGCTGTGACTGAGGTTTCCACGGAGACCCCTACCGAGAGGCCCACTGAGACAGCCACAGCCACGCTTGTCCCCTCAAACACGACTGTCCCGACCGATACCGCCTCACCTGTACCGACCCTAACAGCCTCTCACACTACGACCACAACCTTCACTGCCAGCCCAACTGCAAGCGCTACCTCCAGTTTGACGCCTTCGCTCACGCCTACCCGCACCCCGGATGGCAGCGCCACGGCGATGATGGATGTGGCCCGCACCCGTGAAGCGGGATTCAAGGGCACCCTGACCGCGCTGGCCAATGCGACCGCCACAGCACTGGTGCCCCATTTTGCGATAGAAGCGGCGTGTTACCGCGAAAAAGCGGTGATCTTCACCCTGATCAATTTGGGCGGGCCCATGAGTTTTGATCAGAACTACTTCATCACCGCTGAAAGTGGCGAACGGCTTCAAACGGGTCAGTTCCGCCTCAGTGGACACGCCAGTTTGCTCGTTGAAGTACGGGAGGTATACGGCAAACTCACCCTTACCGTACTTGACTACACCGGGGAGGTTACGGGGACGGCAGAATGCCCCGCGCCAACACCAACGGCGAGTGCCACCGCCACAAACACCGCAACCGCGACTGAGACTGAGCCGCCCAGTTTGACGCCTTCTCACACGGCCACCGCGACGGCCACGGC
>JACSRJ010000163.1 GCA_014879835.1 Anaerolinea sp. | reverse complement strand
TCGGGCGGTGATGTCCTCCATCCCGAACTTGAGGGGTCGGGCGTGCCCACACACCGAGGGGAACACCAAAGAGAACGTCTCCGTGACTGCCTTCACTGCCCCATAACCAATATCCAAACCGAGGGTCAGGTTATTTGATGCTTTCTCGACCATCTCCCTATTTTTCCTCTATGCCTATTCACGGTTATTTGGGGGCGTGCTATACTGGCGCCCCAATCAAAATGGTAGAAGCTTTTGCCGCTTTTGTCGTGCTGATTTCCACTGTGTTTTTCACAGTAATTGGGACAGAGGACTCTTGGATTTAGATGAGGAGGGGTAATGGAAATTCTCTATGTGGAGGATGATCTCAAGACTCAGGAACAGACTGCACGTTTTCTACGGGCACAGGGACATCAGGTAACGGTCTATGACAACATTCATGAAGCCCTTGACCATGTGGTACACCATACCCCGGACTTGCTGCTCTGTGATTATCTTCTGGGTGCAGGTACCAACGGACTCACTCTAGCTGAGCAAGTGCGTAATCGCTATCCCACATGCAGTATTGTCATGGTGAGCAACTTCACCACCACCGAAAACGTGATCGATGCGATGAAACTTGGTCTGGATGACTACATTCAGCGCCCTATCGCTTTGCAGGACCTCTATCAGCGCATCCTAGATGCGGTGGCCCGCCGGCGGCGGGCCTTTCCTGCGCTGGAGGCATCGCTGGAGGTGGGGGCGCTGAAGGTAGATCGTGCTCGACGGAGCGCCCAATGGCATGGAGAACTTCTGCACTTAACCCCTACGGAGTTTGTGATCCTAACTCATCTGGCCGCTCATGCCGGGAAAGTGGTCACCGCCATTGACCTGTGTGCGCTGGCGAAAGGGGAACGGGGAGAATTCGAACGGGCAGGAGATCTGCTAAAACAACCCATCTTCAAGCTTCGGGCAAAACTCTCTCAGGAAGGTAGATATCCACAGCCCATCGAAAATGTACGTGGGATAGGGTATCGGTGGGTGATCTTGGCAGAAACGTGAATGGCATGCCCGGTATTTCACCGAGCGTGACTTGTTCAGGATAGAGTAGATTGGTATCGTTGAAGCAAGTGGAGCATCTCCTGAAAAGAGAATGGTTTGCTGATGTATGCCGAGCAGCCCGCCCGCAAACATCGTTCCCGATCATCAGGCATCAGATGAGCTGTAAGCGCAATAATAGGTAATTGAGGATACTGGATACCAATGTGTGCAGGCAGCGACAACCCATCTGCGTCGGGAAGTCCAATATCGAGTAATAGAAGGTGATAGGTGCTGTCAAGCATTCGTAAACCTTCGCTCGCAGATTGGGCAACATCGAGAGTGCATCCCACCATTTGAGCAATCGTGCGCATAACATGAATGCTCCCTAGGTTATCCTCAATGTACAGAATCTTCATTTGGTCATCTCCGAAGAGGTTAAACTAAAAGAGAAGGTAGCACCTGCGCCCAGTTGTGAGTTCACCCACAGACGGCCTCCATGAAGTTCCACCAAATACCGGGCGATAGAAAGCCCCAATCCGGTTCCGCCCGCCCGGCGCGCTATGGGGCTGTCTATCCGTTGGAAAGGATCGAAGATTGTTTCCAGATCACTTGGGGCGATCCCGATTCCCTCATCCCGAATCGATACCACCACTTCTTCATCATGGCATTGGGCGGTAACCTCAATTACTCCTTGAGTGCTGAACTTTATCGCATTCGAGAGCAGGTTGGTCAGCACCTGGGTAATCCGCTTGGGGTCTATCAGGACCCAGGGCACCGCTTCCGCACCCTGTAACCTCAGACTCAATCCTTTTTGCTCGGCGAGCGGACGCAGGGCGCGCACCCCCTCCTGCAGCAGGTCATTCAGATTATAGGTCTCCAGATACACTCTCATCGTCCCCGCCTGAATGGACGCCATATCAAGCAGATCGTTGACCATTTCCAACATATGCCGGCTGGATTGATAAACAACCTCCATATGAGTGGGTGTATCTACTGTGTTCAGCCCTTGTCGGAGCATGTCTGCCAGGGTGTAGATGCTCGCTAGGGGCGTGCGCAGTTCATGGCTGATAGTGCGCAAAAACTCATCCTTGAGCCGATTGAGGCGGGATAATTCAGTATTCATCGCCACCACATCGGTGCGCAGACGCATATTGGAGGCTACCATCGAAATCGTTTCCCAAAGGGTGGCAAATAGATACTGCTCCTGTCGGGTGAAGGGTTGGGTTTGATCCCACGAGATAAGTAATACTGCATGCCATGCGGAAGGTCGATTGAGGACAGCAGTGCCATACAGTTTGATGGCAATGAAGCGTCGTACCTGCAATAGCAATGGACATGATTGACATTGGAAACATCCCGACTCTTGAAACCAAATCGGATCACGCCAGTGTTGTAACTGCCGGATCACCTCGCAGTCTCCAATGGGAAAGGTATGATTCAACAGGGGATCGCACGTGTTGTATTCGTGATGCACCCAACTTGCAACCGCAGTCACATGAGTCGGAATGCCTGTTACCGCCTGATCCAGATACAACAGGCGCATACGGGCTTCAAAATTCACACATAAGCCCAAAGCTGCAAGCAGTTCTTCCTCCGTCTGTGCATGAATCAACGCGGGAAAGGTCTTCAGCAGAATATCCTGAGTATCGAAAGTCACAACCCGGGCTCCCATACGGAATCGCCGCGCAGAATGCGTTGAAGCTGGAACGGAAACCGATGTGGCAGCAGGGGTTTGCCCAAGAAGCCATCAAAGCCAGCCTGACGTGCTTTGCGCACTTCCTCTGGGTTGACATGCCCGGTTACGGCGATGATGAGGGTTTTGCGGAAAAACGGCTCCGCCCGAATCTGCTCCAAGACTTCATATCCATCCTCATGGGGCAGCTTTAGATCTAGGAGAATCAGGTCAAAAGGTTCATCGTAAGCCGCCGCCACCTGCCGTACCCCCTGTCCTGAATAACGGCTAACGCAGTTGGCGCTCAATGCGCCTGCCATTGCCAGCAGTTTTATCATGGTAGTATGGTTGCTCACATTGTCTTCAATCACAAAGATCCGTGCTTCAAGGGGAGATACGCCCCGCCTTGGTTCATTATTCATGACTTCTCCCTAATTCGACTGATGTCCCGATTCGCTCCACATGCAGCCTCATTCCACCTTGGGGACGTAAGGTCATCAAGGCTTCAGGGACTGCCTCGACCCCTTCTGGCAGGCTGAAACGGAAATGCTGGAGCAGCGTGGCGAGAGTGATGACCATCTCGAGCTGGGCAAAGGGCTGTCCCAGGCATACGTGAGGTCCAACCCCGAAGGGCACATACGCAAAACGTCCTGGCTCTTGGGCGAAGCGTGCTGGGAGGAACTGTTCCGGATCCGGGAACCGCTCTGCATTGCGGTGGATGACATACGGTGAAATCACCAGATTCGCTTCTGGCAGGATGGGGTATCCGGCAATGGTCACTGGTTCTACAGGCGTCCTTCCCAACAGCCATGCGGGCGGATAGAGGCGCAGGGTCTCTTGAATGACCTGTCCCAGTCCAGTCAGGGTGGGCACATCTGCGGAAGTGATGGGGCGATTCCCCAATACCTGTCCTACTTCGGCAGTGACCTGTTCCTGGACATCAGGGTGTTTCGCCAGCAGGTATAGTGCCCAAGTGAGGGCAATGGCGGTGGTTTCATGCCCTGCCATCAGGATGTTGAGTGCCTCATCCCGGACCTCACCCACACTCAATCGGTCTCCCGTGACTGGATCGACGGCAGTTTGGAGCAAGGTCACCAGATTCAGACCGGGAGTGTCGTGCGGACGCTCCAGAATACCGCGCACCAACCCATCCAGAGTATCGACCGCCGATTGGATATCTGCCTCGGTGAGCGCGGTGAGTTTGCTGCGTACCAGAGTATTCCCCGAATACTGCTGCATCACCGAAGTCGCTGTCCGCAGTGATTGGTCATGAGCGAGAGTCGACACCCCAAACATGATGCTGCCCACAATGTTGAGGGCAAGGTTCATCATCTCTCCAGCAGCATCTATCTCGGTGCACCGCTCCCAATGGACGGTCATCGCCTGAACTGCCTGAAGCATCGACCCCGCATGGGGTTCAAGAGCAGATCGGGTGAACAATGGCTGCATGATCCGACGATGGCGCTGATGAACCGCTCCACTGCTCACAAGCAACCCTTCACCTAGGAAACGTGAGGCACTGTCACGGGTATGCCCTGGTTTCTGGAATTTGTCGGCTTTCTCAACGAGAATTTCTCGAAGGATGTCTGGGGCGGTAACCACATAGGTATCCCGATTGCCCAGCTTCACATAACTGAATTCACCATACTGATGTGCCAAGGTCGTCAGATAGGTCAAGGGATTCTGAGCGAACTTGAGCAGTTCTTGCCGACTGGGAGTTGGACCGGGTGGATAATGCATCATGGGACGGTCTCCTTTTGGGTTGTGAAATAGCCGTCAACGATAGATTGCCAATCATCGGAATCGCAGCACACAACGATCTCCTGAAATGACTGGTTCAGAGATTGTGAAAGTGGGAGAAAAGAGAGGCTGGCACTGCCGGTGCAGACTACGAGGGCAGGCTGCATCGTGTTCACCACGCGCAGCCCGTCCTCAAATGACTCAATCAGTACCACTCGATAATCACAGGCAGGGTCGAAATCTGCATCCATGTACGCTGGTTTTCCCGGTGCTGCACCGATCACAACCACCTGTACGGGCACTCTGTCGGGTGTTGAAAAGCGGGTGATCGCCCCTGCACTCTCGCTTGGTTTTTCAACCGCGAAGTCGGTTACATAGGGAATGGTGCAGTAGAAGGTTGAACCCTTACCCTCAGCACTCTCAAACCAGACTTCACCCCCATGCAGTTTGACCAGTTCGCGGCAGATCGTCAGTCCCAGTCCGCTTCCTCCGTAAGCTCGAGAGATGAAGCGTGATCCCTGCCCAAAACTGGTGAACAACTTAGGACGGACATTCTCAGCAATTCCGGGACCGGTGTCTTCTATCGAAAAACGCACAAAACCAGGCATTACCTCTGCATCAAGGGTGATCGATCCGGTCTCCGTGAACTTGCAGGCATTGGAGAGCAGATTGCCGAGGATTTGCTGAAGGCGGATCTCATCCGCAAAGATAGGAGGAAGTGTCTCCGGGTAAGCGCGCACCAACTTCACCCCCTCACGGATTGAACTGGTATAGGTTGCTTCCACGCTCCGTAAAACAGCAACCGGATCCACGGCTTCACGCACCAGTTCCATCTGCCCGGACTCAATCTTGCCCATATCTAGAATCCCTTTGAGCAGGCTGTGAAGGTGATCCAGTGCGTGTTCTGCTGCGTCCAGTTCCATCAGGTAATCTGTGCTCGATTTGGCAAAAGCGAGATGGCACATCACGGTCTGGATAGGCGTGCGCAGTTCATGGCTCAAGGTATGGATGAAATGGGACTTGTAGGTGTCTGAACGTTGGAGTCGCTCAAACAGGTTGGTGTTGTGGATGGCGATCCCTAACTGATTTGCCAGCAACTTGAGCGCTTCCAGATCATCCGTCGATAAAGGCTGATTGCCTTTTCGTTTGATGTCCAGTACCCCGATCAGGGGATTAGTCTTTCCCGGACCCAATAAGGGGATGCGCGCCACTGAAACCGCTTCTGGGTGCAATGGGTGTTGCCACTGCGAGTACAGATGCGCCTCATTTGTGATCTGTGCGGTTCGCTCTAGGTATGAGATCTGTCTACGGTCACCTGAGTCCACAAATGCCTTTGCTGCCTCACCCGCCGCCGCATGTACCACCAGGGTATCCTCATGAGGCAGATAGAGCACAACCGCGTAACACCCGAAGGCACTCCAGATTTCCTGAGCAACGGCATTGAGGAGATCGTCCAAACGGAGGTGAGCGAGCGCTTGCTGGCTCACACGGGTGATGGCCGCAAACTGATTAGCCCGTTGGTGTAAGCGTGCATTTAGCTGCGCCAGAGGGTCAAACAAACGGTTACGCAGGATTGGAATGCTGAGGATCACGATTGCGGCAGCATAGAGAAACTGCTCGATAGTAAATCGGGTGAGGGCTGGAACCGCAATAGTCGCCCCTGCCAGCACCAATACAAACACCCCAGCCAGGATTTGACCACTGTGAGCATCGTTCTCCCCCACTCTCCTGTGATGATCTCGCCAGATTACTGCCAATGAAATACATAACCAGACCTGCCCTAAAAAAACAAATCCGTGGGCGAGGGGGGTGCGTCCAAATTCGAGGGTACCTTCGGGCAAGGCGATGTGGACATCGTAGTTCAGCCAGTCCATCCCCGCACAAAAGCCCACAGTCGGGATGTAGATCATCATTAACAGGGCAGCACGTCTGCGCCATGGAGTCCAGTGAGATAGATAATTCACCACAAAGATGAACACCATCGCGGGGATGGACGCGGCGGCGACCACGATGAACTTAAAGGGGAACGACACATCAAGACCTGAGAGACTCATGAAGCGCACGATCACAGCGACAAGGGTATTGAGCGCAAAAATGCCTATCAAGCCCGCCAACGCCCGACTGGTGGAATCCCGACGCAGTTGGATAAGGATCACAAACAGAATCGCTGTAGCAAGCGTCAGAGTCAGTAGACGGGCTGTAATTGCCATTGCCATGAATGGATGCAGTTCCATCAGTGCGCGCCCATCACTTTCCTCAAAGTTTCAATCAGAGTAGTTTCGGTACACGGCTTGGCGATCCACGCACTGAACCCAAGGCGTTCCGCCTCCGCACGGGTGGAAGTGTCGGTACGTGCGGTCAGGGCAACCAAGGGCACACGAGGAATACGCCCCTTGAGCATATGTCCGTAAAGGGCCAGACCCACATGCATCCCGTCGAGGTCGGGCAGGTCAAGGTCGATGAGGATTGCCCCATAGGTTCCCCTTAAGGCAATCTCCAACCCGCTTATGCCAGTCTGCTCCCAGTCAAGGGCTTCGTACCCATGGTTCAGCAGCATTCGCAGGAAACTACGGGCATTCTGAGGATGATCCTCAATGAGCAGGAGTCTAGTCATCACTCCTCCCACGCAGAGTCGACGGCTTCGAGGATTCCTTCACGCAGGGCACAAGCGACTACGCCAGCCGCAGTACGTGCATTAAAACGTGCTTTCAGCAGGCGGATGAGGGCATAGATGTAGTTTGGGGTGACTTGCAGAAGATCCGCGATCTCCCCCGGAGTCAGCCCCTGCGTCAACAAGATCAATGTCTCTTGCTCTTTTTGTGACATCTCATTGCTGCGCACCATCCAACGAGTGGGTGCGTCCATCATCACTTCTCTCCCGATAGCTAACTTGGGACGCGAGAAGTGTACTCAAAGTCAGAAGGGCTGACAGTTATTTTTCAGGCGATCTTTTGAGAAATGCATTTCATCGTGTTAGCGCACGGGGAAACAGATATGGAGGGCAATCCGCCCTCCAGCAGAGCAGGTCAGATTCAGCTTACCACCCAAGAGGGTGGTAAGTCTTCGGCAGGTAAGAAACAGGATACCATTTTCGGCCTTCAACAGAGCATCGGGCGGGGGGAAACCCAAATCTGGCAAAGGATCGCCGAGGTAGATGTCCAATCCATCTCCTTGGGTTTCAAGACGCAAGGACAGGTTGGTCTCACCGTCAACGCGCTGTATCAGGCGCGCTGCTCGCACCAACAGGTCATTGAGGTGTCGCGGATCAGTTTGGAGGTGAGATACAAGTTCAGGTAGTTGGAGGGAAACACGGGCGTCAGCCTTTTGAAGGTTTTCAGCCGCCGAGCGCAGCAGCAGGTTGGGATCCACCGCCTGAAGATGAACCGGGCTTTCCACCAAACGCAGATAGTCCAGTAGGGCCTCACCTACTCGGTGAAGTTTCTGAGCATCATCCACAATACAGGTCACACTTGTGGTCTGAGCAGGACTCAGGTGCCCATCCATACCCAGCAGCATCATTTCAGTGACATTCAACATGGAACCTAAGGGGGAGCGGACTGCGTGATGGATATTGCGCAGTAGGTCAAGGTCATTCATAACGCTCTCCTGAAAACAGGGAATTTTCACACAGGATTTCCAGTGTAAGGAATTTTATCGAAACCACAGTGGAAAACACCTGCCCTTAGCAAAACCCATGGGGCAAGATGGATTGGGTAATGATGAAGCTAGCCTCAAGGAGGTGAGATGGCTCCTGAACCGATCCCTTCCCTTTTATCCCCCCTCGATAGTTATGCCTTGGCGCGGGCGTTGGCGGGACTGCCTTGGCAGGGAGTTTCAGTGAGTCCACTGCTGGGAGCACTGCTGTCCCAAGTGAACTTCAAACAGCTCAGTGAGGCGCAAACCCTGCGGCGCTGGATGGGGACGGACATCCTGAAGCAGGTGATGGCCGAAGACCCTCATGCGCCACCTCCTGAACGCGAGCGCGACCTCAAGACCGTGCCTGAACTGCCTGCATCGGCACAAGTGACCCGCTCCCAGGCACAGGAAGCAGCAAGAGTGGGGCGCTGGCTCGACGCCTATGTAGCGTGGGCGGGCAGTGCTGCCAATGAGACCCCCTTGATCTTCCATCAGGGGACAGGCTTGTATCTGGCGGCGGTTGCGGTGGGACGGCGGTTATCTCTTGAGACCCCCTGGCAGCAGCAGATTTTCCCGAACCTGTACGTGATGACGGTTGCGGTCTCAACCTATTACCGCAAGTCC
>JACSRJ010000294.1 GCA_014879835.1 Anaerolinea sp. | reverse complement strand
GTTGCCACCGCCACCACCACCCACCCCGATTCCTATCCCGGTTGCGTATCAGGCATCGGGCTATCGGTTTGAGAAACAAAAATGGAACACCTGCGGGCCTGCCAATCTGACCCAGACCCTCCATTATTTAGGATGGGGCGGCACGCAGCAGGATGTAACCAACTTTCTGAAACCTAAAGAACTGGATCGCAACGTCAGCCCATGGGAGCTGGTGAATTACGTGAACGAATCCGTCTACGCTCAGCAGGGGGTGCCCCTCAAATCGCTGATGCGGGTAGGCGGTACGCTGGAGATCGTTAAGCGACTGGTTGCTAATGGCTTTGGCGTGATTATTGAGAAGGGGTACAACCTCGCTGAAGAAGGTTGGCTTGGCCATTACTTAACCATCCAAGGTTACGACGATTCACGGGGGGAAATACACGGGCTCGATACCTACTTAGGGGATCGCTGGGAACCTTATGATGAACTTGACACCCGCTGGCAGCAGTTCAATCGAGTATTCATCGTCATTTATCCCGCGGATCGGGAGCGTGAATTAGCGCTGGCGCTGGGCAATCACCGGGATGTGAACTATGCTATTCAGTTTGCTTTAAGCCGGGCTAAAGAGGAAGCCTCGATCCAGCCGGATAACCCCTACGCATGGTTCAATATCGGCTCCGCTTATGCTCTTCAGGGGGAGTACAAAAAGGCGGTCACCGCTTTTGATCAGGCCCGCAGTGTGGGGGTGATGCTGCCGTGGCGTTTCCTTTGGTATCAGTTTGGTCCCTACGAGGCCTATTACAATGCGGGCTATTACAGCGAAGTTCTAAACCTGACTCAGGCGACCCTAAACACCTCTCCTGATCTGGAAGAATCGCACTACTGGCGGGGGATGGCCTTGGCCGCAACCGGTGATCTGGAAGGGGCTAAACAGGCCTTCCGTAGGGCCCTGAATTTGAACCCGCGCTCCACACTGGCGGCCCAGCGGATCGCACAGATTGAAAACGGCACTTTTGCCCCACCCAAAACAGGTTGATGCCATGTCTACATCGCCGGAAATATCGCCCGCATCCCCCCCCGACGCCCTGAACGCCCCTTCCGCTGGTCGGATAGCGCGTTCAGCGGCGCTCGTGATCGGAATCCTCACTTTTGGCAAACTGTTCAGCCTGCTCGAAAAGTGGATTGGGCTGGATCGATTCGGGGTGGGCATCGATTGGGATACCTATTCCGCCGCAAATCAACTGCCCTCACAGTTGTTCATCTTGATCTCAGGGGGGGCATTGGCCTACGCTTTTGTGCCTGTGTTCAGCGGACTGCTCAACAAGGGTCAGCGCGATCAAGCATGGAAGTTGGCCGCCAATGTGGTCAACACCGTTTTTTTGGCGGCATTGATCCTGAGTGTGGTGGTGTTCCTGACCGCGCCGTGGTTGGTTTCGCACGTGATCGCGCCCGGATTCGCCCGCCCTTACCTTGACGGTGGGGCCCTACGCGATCCCCTCACGGGTGCAGCCCTAACGCAGATCGCCCGTCCAGATCGGGTGATGCAGACTGCCAACTTGATGCGAATCCTCCTCCTCAGTCTGATGCTTTTTTCGATCAGTGGGCTGGTCTCTGGGATTCTGCACACCCACCAGCGCTTTTTGCTGCCCGCGCTTTCGCCCATCATGTATGATGTGGGCAACTTGATCGGGGTGGCCATTCTAGCCCGCTTCTGGGGCATCTATGGGGCGGCCATCGGGGCGGTCATCGGGGCAGGGCTGCACCTGCTGATTCAGGTGCCGGGTTTGATCCGCCTGCGGGCGCGCTGGATGCCCTATCTGAACTGGGCTAACCCCGAACTGCGCGAAGTGCTGCTGCTTATGCTGCCTCGTGCGGTAGGTCTTTCACTGGCCAACATGAATTTGCTGATCGCCTCCAATATCGCCTCCTCGCTGGAGGCCGGTTCTGTTGCCGCCTTTGACCGGGGTTATGCCCTGATGCAGATTCCCCAGACAATCATCGGCACGGCTATGGGCATTGTGATCTTTCCCACGCTGGCGCTGCTTAGTGCGGCCGGCAACATAGAGGGCAAACGCAGCGCCATGAGCGGATCACTGCGCTTTATTCTGGCGGCCTCAATCCCGGCGGCGTTGATGATGGCTGTGGCGGGCCGTCCACTGGTGAGTATCCTTGAAGGTGGTGCCTTTGATTCTGCTGGGGTGAGTCGGGTGTTTTTTGTGCTTCAGTTGTTCGCGCTGGGGATCGTGACTCAGAGTATTGGGGAGATCGTGGGGCGTGCCTTTTACGCTGATAAAGACATGATCGTGCCCCTACTGGCCCAGCTTTTTGAGGTCACCCTCAACATCATCTTTGCCTTCATTTTTGTGAACTGGTTCCGGGTGGCAGGGCTTGGGCTGGCAAACTCTGTGGCGGTGGGGTTAGAGGCAGTGCTGCTCTTGATCATCCTGCGGCGACGCTGGCAGGGTATCCAAGAGGGGATGTTGTTCACGGCACTGGTTAAAACCTTGATCGCTGCCGGGGTGATGACCGCAGCCATGATGGCCGCTGCGCCTGTGATTTATGGGATCCACCTGCCTTTTGATCAGCGTCTGGTGAACCTTCTGCGGGGCGGGGCCCAGATCGCCCTTGGCGCATCGGTTTATCTGGGCACAGCCTTGCTCTTGCGGATGCGCGAGATGGGTGAACTCGCACGCTTGTTCCTGAAACGAGGGACGTAAAACGATCATGGCTCCAGAATTTCGTTACCAATCGGGGGAAGTCGTCAGAATTGAGCGTCAGGGAGAGGGTTATCAAGTGACCATCAATGGCAGGGTTTACCCCGTGACCGTTGAGCGCTTCGCCCCCGGTGAACTGACCTTCAGCATTGAAGGCGAACGTTATCACGCCCAGATTGCCCATGAAGGCGGCTCGCGTTGGGTTGGCTTGGAGGGTGAGACCTACCACCTGATCCGAAGCGATCCTACCCGACGACGGCGCGCCGTAGGGAGCGGTGAGGCCAGCCTCGCGGCTACCATGCACAGTCAGGTGGTTCAAGTTGCGGTTGCTCCGGGCGAAAAAGTCACCAGAGGGCAAACGTTGGTGACTCTTGAAGCGATGAAGATGGAACTGCGGGTGACTGCACCCCATGAGGGAACGGTGATCAAGGTTTTGTGCAGCCCCGGTCAGGTGGTTGAACGGGGCCAACCGCTGGTGGAGTTGGGTGCAGAGTAAACTGAGAACCTGATCCTTCCGTCGGGGCTTTCTTCCCTCTATGCCCGCACCCTCAGACCGCGCCCAAAGGGAAGGGAAAGTCGGACTGGGCTTAGGGTTCGGTGCGCTGCCAAAACATACAGTACTTTTCGTTCAGGCACGGCCCAAAATCCAAGCCCGCAAAATAGTCCGGGGTGGAAGTGACCACCAACACCTGAGGAATCTTGCGCGCATCAGCTTCGCTGGTGGCCCGTTTAATGAGCATCGACCCGTAGCCCTTGCTGCGACAATCATCACGCACTGCTAGTGAGCGCAGTTCGGCGATTTTGGCACTGTAAATTTCGAGGCAGCAGGTGCCCACCACCTCGCCATTTTCGATCACTACCCACCATGTAGGCAGCAGTTCGCGGATTTCGTCGTCAGATCGGGGCAGCAGTTTATCGCTGTTGCGGCTGATCAAGGCCTGAATCGCGGGGATGTCCTCCGGGATTGCGTTGCGTAAGAAGCCGGTGTTTTCGACGGTTTTTTGGGGTGCAGTTGAGTCCATGATGATCTTTAAATCCTTAACCTTCGATCCGCTTTTCGGCCCGTGCGAGGGCATCCTGAAGTCGTTTCTGACGTAAACTCATGGTGAAGTCTCCTCTGGTGCGCTCTAACACCCCCCGCAGGCTGTCGGCACGATGGCGCAGCCCACCACTGACCGCATCGGGATAGTCAAAGGTCACCAGTGTATCGTACACCTGATCGATTTTATCCAGCAGCCTGCCCGCCTGATCGTATTCATCGGCCCGCAGCAGATCGAGGATATAGCGCCGCAGTTCGCTGGCGGCTTCACACAGCCCATTTAGGTAAGTGGACGGTTCAGCACGCAAGGTTTCAAGGGTTGGCAGTTCCTGATCGCGGATTAGCGCGAAGGTGATCGCGGCCTCTACAAACTCTTTAGCGGAGTCTTGCGTATAGCCGGCATGGTACAAATCGGGGTGAGGGCGGGCAGTTTCCAGCATCGACTCCAGCGCAGCGCGGGCTGCGGTCAGCATCTTTTCGGCTTCGGACCACTCCCGCCGATGGGTGGCCCGGATGGTGTTGGCGCAAAGGCGCACCACCCCGCGAGATTCGTTCAGGATTTTCTCGCGGGCGGCGTGTTTGGCTTCCAGCGCGGCGCGGATAGACTCAGAAATAGCTTCGAGATTGTTCATAGGCTCCAATACACTCAGTAGGTGCCGCTGCTCCACACGTACACGTAGGTGTCGGCGTAAAAGTTGTCGGTCCACTCAAAAAGCCAGCGGGCGTCGCTGATCGAAAGGTTAACGCAGCCGTGTGAGTGGCGGTAGCCAAAACCATCGTGCCAGTAAGTCCCATGCAGGCTGATGGCCTCATCAAAGTACATTACCCATGGGACATTGGGCAAGCTGTAGAAATCTGGCTGTCCCATTGCCCCGGACATGGCATCAGCTTTATAACGGGCCCAAATCCGAAAAACCCCTTCGCGGGTGGGCCACTGGGGTAGGCCAGAGGCGATCAGTGTCGCAAACACCGGGCGCTGTTCGTCATAGGCGACCAAGACCTGCTCATACAAGTCAACCGAGATCCACCGCCCTTTGACCCCTTCGGGTTTGCGCCGGGGGATGATTTTACCTACAGCCCGCTGTTCAACCCACTGCCCCGGCCCGATCAGGTACCAGCGCCATTTGCCCACTTGCACCGTGTGGAAGATATAAACACGGGTATATCGGCTGAGGAAGGCGGTATCCTCGCTCGCAGCTTGACCCGGAACTTGACTGGGGCGCACGGGTTGAAGAATCCATGCCATCGTATAGGGCAGTTCGCTGTCGAGCATTACTCCGGTGTAGGTCGAGGCGCTCACGGGTTTGAGGGCGCTCCGCTGAAGCCACTTACCCCGCTCCACTTCGATCCAATCGCCTTCGGTGCTGCGCCCTTCCACAAAGTTGAAACCGGGATCAATCGCGCCAGCAGGAGAACCGCCGGGGGCGTTGTAGAGAGTCACCCCGCCCCGATCCACCATGTAATAGGTGTAGCGTTTGACCTCTGTGGTGTTAATGTCGATTGGGCGCACATTCGGTGTCGGGTGTGCGGCCATTTGGGTGAGCAGCAGTTCATACTGAAAGGTAGGCAGCCCATAAGTACATCCCGGCGTTCCGGGGGTGAGACAAGCACTAACCTTCTCTGTACCTTCGCCAGCGTGCACTGGCAAAACAGGGCTGATCAGCAGTGCGCAGATGCACCAGACGATCAGCAGGCGGACGGGATGAGGACGGTGGCTTCTGATCATCGCTTAACGACTCCTGAACACATACACGGGCGTGCCTTCTCCGATAAAATTGTACAACCATTTGGCGTCACCCACGGATAGGTTCACGCAGCCTCGGCTTTTTTGCCCCCCAAAACTGTTGTGCCAGAAGGCCCCGTGCAGGGCAATATCGCCGTCAAAATACATCACATAGGGCACCCGAGGGATACTGTACTGCTGGGGCTGCCCCATCAATCCGCTCATCGCATCGGTGGGCAGTTTGGACCACACCTTAAACAGACCCTCGCGGGTGCTAAAACTGCGCAACCCCGACGAAACGAGGGTAGCAAAGACCGGGGTACCGCCTTCATAGGCAACCATCACCTGCTCATAGAGATCAATCGCTACCCAGCGCCCACCGACACCGGGCGGTGCAATGATGTTCACCCGCCCTACGTTCAACTGCTGCACCCACTGACCGGGGCCAATCAAATACCATTCCCAGTTGCCCACCATCACTGCATGGTAGATATACACCCGGGTATATTGACGCAGGACAGGCAGCGAAGCATCAGCTTTGGCGCCGGGGGTAAGCGAAGGGCGCACCGGGCGCGTGATCCATGCCATCTGAAGGGGCAGTCCACCGGGTAAGATCACCCCCGTGTAAGCAGACGGGCGCGAG
This sequence comes from Anaerolinea sp., assembly GCA_014879835.1. Taxonomy (GTDB): domain Bacteria; phylum Chloroflexota; class Anaerolineae; order Aggregatilineales; family UBA2796; genus UBA2796. The sequence continues at coordinate 27,991 of JACSRJ010000294.1, read as the reverse complement.
ACCGCAAGATCGGTTTTGGCGATCCATTTGCCCGGTTCAATCTCGATCCAATTTTCGGTTTTGTTGTGGGCAAGGACAAATGCAAAACCGGGTTTTACGGTCTCTAGTGGGTTGCCATCAGGCCCATCATAGAGGGTAACCTCTTCCTTGGCGATCTTCCAGAAACTCCAGCGGCTCAATTCATCGTTGCTCACCCCAATGGATTCGACAGGGGGCGCGGGATTTGCCTGCATCACCCCATATAATCCATTGTAGACATCAGCAGGCAGTCCATAAAGACAGCCGTTGCCATCCACGATCCCATCACAGCCCTCAGCACGGGCGATGGAAGGATGGGCGACTATACCCACGCCCGCGCACAAAATCATCAGTGCCACTACCATTAAAAGTGACCGTCGCATAACCTTTCCCTCTTCAACTTCATAAAAACCTTCAGCAGACAACCTTCAGTGTAGCGCCGAAAGACCTACCTCGTCCCATACCATTACCCAACGCTGGGAACCGCCGCTCACGTATCCGTTGAGGGCAGCGGCGGTAACTTCGCGGACGGTTCATCGCCCGACACTGAGGGATCAGGTGCGGTTTCGGTGGTCTGGGTTGGTTTTGCGGCGGCCTCACGTTCAGCTTTGGCGAGGGCCGCTGCCTGTGCCTCACGCCGTTTACGCAGATCATTGGTAACGGCGGCGGGTACTTCAACCCCAATGTCAATTTCACGCCAGCGCTCAAAAACCACCAACCCTCGCGGATCACTGAAGTCACCGTCTGGCAGTTCTTCCGCATCAGGGTTCAGTTCCACTTGAAGGGTTTGGGCTTGTCCCGGACTCAACGTGAACTCGACCGGTATCACGCGCAGATAAGGTGCAGGGGCAGCCTGTAACGTCCAAGCGCGCCCACCTTCATTACTGACTTTGATCTGAGCACCCTTTTGCGCCCCAATTCTGACCATGCGTGGGGTGCGTTCGACCCATGGAGTGGTTTCATGGTGCATGGCCATCACCCGGATCGGGACGGATTGAGCGCCGCCGCTGATGATGAGTGCATCTTCCGTATTCAGACTGCCCGGTGGTTTCAGCAAAGCATTTTCATTCAGGAAGACCTTGATCTCCGCAACTGAACTTTTGTTGATCTGAAGATCAAAGGAGCGTGCCGGATGCTCAAAACTGAGCCAATCAACATTGAGGCTGATCTGCCCACGCCACGCAGCAGAACCAGCATTTAAGAGGCGGAGCGTTTCTGGGGGGATATTGGTTACAGATTCGCCAATTTGCCCAAAATTGAGGATGGGATTTTCAACCACCAGTTCTGTAGGCATTTCGCGCATATCAAAGCGTGCCCCTGTGGTATAGACTTCACGCCCGCCTTGAATGGAGATCGCTTGTTCCCACTCGCTGACCCCCAATTGCAGGACACTTTTGGCCCGGTCAGTCAGGGTGACCGGAATCGTGACGATCTCTTCGGGGAGACAAGTGAATGTTTTATCGGGAATGGTCAGCCATGGCAAGTTAGAGGTTGCCCGCCCCCGCCATTCCCCCGGGCCGAGGTTATAGATGGTGATCGCGCCTTCGGGCAGTTCACCTTTGACAAAAGGGGGGAAACGCGCTGGCTGAACGGCAAGATAAGGGGGACGTTCAACCACTGTCAGGTAAACCGGGATCGGCTCTGAGTAGGGGGTGGAACTACTGTCCTCCGCTTCAAGGATCAGTTGATCGATAAAGAGCGGTTTGTCCAGTTCGGCGTCATCGGGGATGCCTTGAAGAGTGACCTCAACTACAACGGAACCGTGCGCGGGAATTTCCAGCGATTCTAACTCGACTGCTGCCCAGCCCTGACGCGCCCCAATTTTGCCCCGCCATGGGCCCGCACCGGTGTTATGAATCTCCAAGGGGATAGTGGGCGCAGGGGTGTTGCGCTCCACCTCTTGGAACTGAAGGCTGGGATGAGGCAGACTGAGATGCCCCCGCGCAGGCGTGATGCGGACTTTTAACCCGATCAGGCAGGGGTCACCCTTTTCGGGGGTGATGCGGATCGCCTCCGCCACCTGATGAACACCTTCACGAAGATTTTCCCAGTCCGGCAGAAGCTTGGCTTGTATGCGTACCGACGACCAACTTGTGCCCTGAATTTCTTTGTTAGGCGATGTCTCCAGATATTTGAGGGCAGTCTTGATCTGGCCCTTCCAGTCACCGCGTCCCAGATTGAGGATTTCAAAATCAACGGTGGGGAAGGTGTTTAACCCCCACTCGATCTCCCCAAAATCGATGGTTTCCGCGTAAAGCGAGACCTCTGGACGCGCCACTTGGATATGGGCATCAATGGTCAGGGCATGTCCTCCACCCACGATCAACACCCCAGACAGGGCTTCGTGTGTTCCATCGGGCAGATTCAAGGCGTCTTCGTTCAGAGAGAGTGTCCACGCATGAGAGCGCCCCGGCGGCACTCTGAACAAGCCTTCTGGGGTAACACTGATCCACTTGCTTAGGGACACAACCCCGCCCCGCCAGCCGGACTTACCTGCGGTCACGTTTAGAGTGACTCCATCAGGAATCTGAGCCCCAAAGGTACCAAAATCAAGCCGATTGTGATCAACACTAAAGGGCAGTGCTTCCTCCGGATGGGCCTCAATTTTTAGCCCACCCACTGTGAGGACATCACCGCGCAAGATCAGGCGGCGGCTGCGAGCCGAGAGGGGCGTCCCATTCAAGACGACCTTTTCTGGGGGATCATCAGGCAAATAAAGTGATAAAGCGCCGTGGGAATCGCGGCTAAAGAAGAGATCACCGCTAATCTTCTCCACTTCGAGGGCTTTGGTTGCAACGCGGTTTAAGTGAAATCCGCCTGCCCCAAAACTGACGATCCGGCCCCCAATCGAGAGGTTGAGCGGCGTGGTCTCAGGTGGACTCTCCAATACTGAGCCAGTGATCCAGATATACCGGGGCGCGCCCTGTTCTCGAATGGTGATCTCGCCAAAGATAATCTCACCCTTCATCAACGACTTGCCATCAAGGGTGAGTTGGGCTTCATGTGTACCAGCGCTCTGGATTTGGTTTGGCACAATCCGCGAACCGTACACACCCGTCGCCTCGATCTCTGCCTGCCCGGTAGTGGCAACGGTGATCGGAACTGTCACAGTCGTGCCGGGGGCAATCTCACCCAGATCGATCAAGGTGTCGCTTTCGATCTCCACTGATGCGCCTCCCGCTGGCTTACATCCCACCTGATGAACAACAACCGGCCCTGATTCTAATACAGTACGCTCTAACTGAAGATTTTCGAGGCTAACGCCCGGAGCACGCACGATCAAAACAGCGCCAGCCCAACGCCACAGGGGCGTTTGCCGCCGCTGCCCTTGAAGCCGCACCGGACGATCAATAAAAAAAGGACCTTGATATTCACCGGAGGCGAGTCGGATCTCGGTCTCTGGCTCACAGTCCCTCAGGGCGCGCTGTAATTCGGTAGTATTTGAGACCTGTATTTGGGGCAACTGCGATGCTCCGCCAGCGTTTCCGACTTGATCCTAACCAAAGGGCGCAATCCGTCAAGGGGGCCGCTAAAAATTAGGGATAGTTGGCGCGGAGAATCACAGCGCCCCTTCACATGGGGCGCTTTCGGTGGTGGGTGAGTTCAGAAGTTAGCGTTCACGCTCCACTGCCAGTTGTGCCAGTTCTCGCAGCGCCTCACGGGAAGGTGATTCAGGCAGCGCAGACAAACGCAGTTCAGCCAGTGACACGAGTTGACGGGCGTTATTCCGCCCTTCTTCAATATAGTTGCCTGCAAGCAGTTTCCGTTTGAGGTCTGATCCGGGTTCGGCTTCTGCAACCCCCACAGGGGTAGAGCCGTTGCCGCCGGCGGCTGCAACTGCGAACCCCTTGCCTTGAGTCAGGTCAATCCCTGCGGTTTTGCCCAATGTGGCGCTGTCTGCGATCAAATCAAGGATGTCGTCAATGATCTGGAAGGCCAGCCCAACGCTGAAGCCATACTGCTCCAGCGCCTCGATCTGGTCAGGGGATCCGCCCCCCAAAATCGCGCCCATTTTGGCTGCCCCTGCAAACAAAGAGGCCGTCTTTTTGGCAATGATCCGGGTATAAGTCTCTCGATCCAGCGATCCGCTTTTAGCGGCATGGGCCTGAAGGGTTTCACCTTCAACCAGATCAACGGTCATTTGGGCAAAAATAACATTTAAGTCTTTATAAGGGGCCATCAATTCGTAGACTTTGGTGAACAAGAAGTCCCCCGTAAGCAGGGCAAAAGTGCGGCCCCAGATGGAGTTAATGGTTTTGCGCCCACGACGTATCATGCCATGATCGTTGATGTCATCATGAACAAGGGTCGCGGTGTGAACCATCTCAATCGCCGCAGCCACCGATATGACTTCCTCTGGGTTCTGCCCACCTACTGATTCGTAGGCAAGCAGCGCAAGGCGCGGGCGCATCCGTTTCCCCCCAGATTCCAGAATGTGTCTGCTGGCGTCGCGCAACACCTCTACATCACTGTTCACGACACTCAGCATCTTGTGTTCGACGGCTCGGAGTACCTGCTCCTCATTCATCCCTGCCCCCACGTTTGTAACTTTCAGAACTTTCTAAATGAATTATACTGATAATAGTGGAAAATCGCAATGAGCATCCCGCACGGTCTGCTATAATGGGACTTTAAGTGATCATTGGATGGTGGAATCAACTGAATCAGCATCTCCTTTGCATTAACCCTTTTTTGCCTTTTAGGTTGCGCAGAGCGGGATAAGCTGCTGGTCAGAACCCTTGTCCTTCACCCCCCAAAAATTGGGGGATGTGAGGGACGCTTCACCGGAATTCAAACACATTTCAAAAACTGCGATCATCCCAACAGGATTGAGGACTCATGCGACTTGGCATTATTGGGCTGCCCAACAGCGGCAAAACCACGATCTTTAACGCCCTCACCGGCGCGAACCGCCCTACTGGTGCAACCTCTACGGGCAAAATGGAAGTGTTTACTGCGGTTGTGCCCGTGCCCGACCCGCGTATCGACAAACTGAGCGCGATGTACAACCCCAAAAAAACCATCTACGCAACCATCACCTACACGGATATTGGGGGTTTGGAGAAGGGTATCAGCGCGGGCGGAATCAGCGGCGAACTGCGCAACCAACTTCAGCAGGTGGAAGGCTTCATTCATGTGGTGCGGGCTTTTGAGGACGAGACTGTGCCTCATCCCGATGTGACCATTGACCCCGCTCGTGACCTCAACACTGTTGACGGTGAGTTTCTACTTGCTGATCTGATCACCGTCGAACGGCGTTTAGAGCGCATGGTGGAAGAGCGCAAACGCACCAAGATCGCTAACCCCACCCAATACGAGACCGAGGCCGAACTGCTCAATCGCTTCAAGACGCAGCTCGATGCGCTTCAACCCCTACGCGATCTGGAAGTGGGCGAAGAAGAACTGAAGATCGTGCGCGGGTATGGACTGCTCTCACTCAAGCCGGTGCTGGTTGTTTTTAATGCGGGCGATCAACCTTATGATTTCGGGCACCTTGCCTACCACCACCAAAAGACCCGGGTCGCCAGTTTACAGGGCAAGATCGAAGCTGAGATCGCCCAACTCAGTGGTGAGGATCAGGCGCTTTTTTTGGCGGAGTACGGAATCGCTGAACCCGGATCGCGCAAGGTGATCCGCGAATCCTACGAATTGATGCACATCCATTCCTTCTTCACTGTTGGCCCTGATGAAGTTCGTGCTTGGACGATCCCGCTGGGGGCAACCGCACAAGAGTCCGCTGGGGTGATTCACTCTGATCTGGCGCGGGGCTTCATCCGGGCTGAGGTCACCCCCTATGCCGATCTGATTGCGCTGGGCAGTGAGGCGGAGGTCAAAAAGCAGGGGAAGATGCGCCTTGAGGGTAAAGAGTACATCGTCAAAGACGGTGATATTGTCCATATCCGGGCCAATGTCTAGGACAGATCACGCACACTCCGTCGCAGATCAAAGGCGGGACCCCAAGCCTTTTTTTGATCTGCGGGCAGGGGTGATCTGGTTCTGCCTGACTCTGATCAGCGCTGCTTGCAACCGTACCGCTGAACCACCGGTCACGCTGGCAGCGCGTGTTTCCACATCCATGCCCACAATCACCCCGCGCATCCAGCCCAGCGCCACATCGCCTGTGGGTTTTTCGTCGGTGCGCCCCGTTGATCCTTCAGTGTCCGCGATTCTGGAGGAAGTGAGCAGCGCACGGCTCGTGGAAAGCGTTAATATCCTCGCTGCATTAGGGACGCGCCATGTCCTGAGCGTTCAGGATGATCCCAACCGGGGGATCGGCGCTGCCCGAAATTGGATTCAGGCACAGTTTGAGTCCATCCGTGAATCCCATCCAGAGAAGCAGATCGAGGTGTGGTTACAACCCTTCAGTTACCAGTGGCGTATCTGGGAGATTGCCGCTCAGAACGTGATCTTGCGCCTGCCCGGTTCTGATCCCAATGCTGGGATTTACATTATTGGGGCACATTACGACAGCATCGGCAGTGATCCTTTTAATGCCAATTTACCAGCACCGGGGGCAAATGATAATGGTTCTGGGGTGGCGGGGATGTTGGAGATCGCCCGGATCATGGCTGGACGCACTCCACGTCACACCCTGCTTTTTGTGGCCTTCAGCGCGGAAGAGACTGGACGGCAGGGCAGCCTTGCCTTTGTGAACGATTATTTAAGGGCCCAACGCCCTCCCCTTGATCTCAAAGGCATGATCAACCTCGATATGATAGGGGGTGAGCAGGGCGAACGTGGGACGCGCGAACCGCGCTTGATGCGCCTTTTTTCGGGTGAACCCAACACCTCCCCTTCGCGCCAATTTGCCCGCCAGTTGTGGTTGGTGGTCAATTCCTATATTGGCGATATGAATGTGGTGATGCAGCCGACCGAGGATCGTGAGGGGCGCTGGGGCGATCAGCAATCCTTCACTGCGGTTGGGTATGGCGCAGTCCGCTTCATTCAGGGGGTGGAGAACCCCAACCTTCAGCATAATCAGTGGGATACCCTCGAAGCGGTGCAAGAAGACTATTTGCGGCGCGCCACCCGCACCGTACTGGCAGGACTGCTGGTACTGACTGAGAGTCTACCCGCACCTTCGGGTTTCTCACTGCGGCGCGACTCAGCGGGAACAGTCAGCCTGAACTGGGTGGTGGTCGATGGCGCTGGCGGTTATTTGGTGCTCCTTCGCACCGAAAATTCCATACTGTATGATCAGGTCTTAACCCTCAATGGTGGAAGCGTGAACCGCCTTGAGTGGGATCGTTTTGATCAGTTTCAATATATCTCGATGATGAGTGTTGACTCGGCGGGGCGTGCGGGGGCTGCCTCTCCAGAAATCATGATCAGCCGGTTGTTGAGTCCCTGAGAGGTGGTTCATCATGCCCTTTACGCCCTCTGAACACATTCAATCAATCCTTAAAAACCTGCCCCACAAACCCGGTTGTTACTTAATGCGGGATAGTGAAGGCACAATCATTTATGTGGGCAAGGCTGTTGACCTGCATAATCGGGTGCGAAGCTATTTTGACAATGGGGTCATTGATCCCAAAACCCTGCGCCTGCGTGAACAGATCACCCACATTGATTTCATTGTCCTACCCAACGAGATCGCTGCCCTGCACACTGAATATCACCTGATCAAAGAACATCAGCCCCGGTTCAATATCCGCTTTAAGGATGACAAACGTTATCCCTATATTGTGGTGCGTTGGGCCAAGGACTTCCCCACGGTGGAACTCACCCGGCGTATGGAACAGGACGGCAGTCGTTATTTTGGGCCCTATACCTCGGCGTGGTCTGTGCGCGAAACCCTTGATGTGCTGCGAAAGGCGTTCCCCTACCTGACCTGCGACCGGGAGATCACGGGCAAGGATGATCGGGCCTGCCTCTATTACGATATTAAGTTGTGCAATGCCCCCTGCATCGGTAAGGTCAACCGGGAGGAGTACCGCGCCAGCCTTCAGAACCTCATGGAGTTCCTAAGCGGGCACAGTGACCGAATCGTGAAAGACATGCGTCAGCAGATGAACGAAGCCGCTGAGAACCTGAACTTTGAACGTGCCGCTGCCTTTCGAGATCGGCTGAAGGCGATGGAGCGGATCGTAGAGCGTCAACGGGTGATCTACTCGGTGGATGTGGATCATGATGTGATCGCTTTTGCGCAGGAGAAGAATGATACCTGTGTGCAGGTACTGTTCATCCGGGGTGGACGTTTGGTGGGTAAGGAATACTTCTTGTTGGATGGGACTGATGAGAGCAGCCAGCAGGAGATTTTGCGGAATTTTGTGGTGCAGTTTTATGAAAATGCGGCGGTGATCCCGGAAGAAGTGCTGCTGCCCGATGAGGTCGAAGAAGCAAAACTGCTTGCCACTTGGCTAAAGGAAAAACGGGGCGGCAAAAAGGTGACCATCAGCGTGCCCAAGCGTGGCAGCAAACTTGAACTGGTGCGCATTGCAGCGGATAATGCCCGCGAAACCCTGACCCTGCTGCGAGCCCAGTGGGCAGCAGATACCAATAAACAGACACAGGCGATCACGGAGCTTCAGGAAGCCTTAGAACTGCCCAACCCACCCAATCGGATCGAATGTTTTGACATCAGTACCTTGCAGGGTACGGCGACCGTGGCCAGTCGGGTGGTGTTTTTGCAGGGAGTGGCCAAAAAGGCGGAGTATCGCAAGTTCAACATCCGCACCGTGACCACCAGCGGCGAACCCAACGATTTCCAGTCCATGCGGGAAGCGCTCACCCGCCGTTTTCAACGTTATGTGGATGCCGTGAGCAACCCGATGAATGCTCCCGGCCAGCGTGACAATGATGAAACGTGGCGGCTTCTGCCCGATCTGCTCATCGTAGATGGCGGCAAGGGGCAGTTAGGCATCGCGGTTGAAGTCCTCAAGGGCTTTCACCTGCTTGACCACGTGCCAGTGGTGGGGCTGGCAAAACAGTTTGAAGAGCTGTTCTTGCCCGAACGCCCTGATTCAATCCTGCTGCCCCGTCGCTCTGAAGCGCTCTTTATGGTGCAGCGCATCCGTGATGAGGCGCACCGCTTTGCCATCACAGCCAACCGCGCACGGCGCGCCAAAACAGGTATGGTAAGCAAACTCGAAAGCATCCCCGGTATTGGCCCTTCCAAACGCAAGGCCCTGCTTCGGGCTTTTGACCGCGATATTGACGCTATCCGCGCCGCCAGTCTTGAGGAATTGATGAAGGTACCGGGAGTCAGCCAAAAACTGGCGGAGACGATCAAAGCAGCGCTGGAATAACCGCCACCCTGAGGGCTACGACTCGCCGTAGGTAGGATTGGGGATGGTAGGCAAGTCCTCAGGGAGTTCTATCAGGGGCGGATTGCCCAGCCCCGCAAAGTAGACATGGACAGCCTCTTCATTGTCCGCAAAATACATCCCGGTGCGCTGTGCAGCGTCAGATTGTACTTTGCGGATAATGTCGATAAATGCCCGCACAAAGGCATTCATCCCCAGCATCGCCATCTTCCCTGCCTTTGGATGAGGATTTCGCCCCGTTTTGCGGATCGCACCCAAAAATCCATTGGGTAATCCCCAACTCTTGCGGATATCGATCAGGATATGAACCTTGTGTTCAACGGATTCAAGCATTTGATCGTGCTGCTTGATGATCTGGTGGAAATCTTCAAGTTCCCATCGCCCTTCAAATGAAATGACGAGGAAACGCCGTTCTGGACTGCCCCAAGCAATAGAGACTGGCACCTCAGAACATCCCTTCTTAAGATGATTACTTATAATCACAAAAATTAGACCTGATCTCTTCGTTTGACGCAAGTGATTACAAAGCGTGACTCCGTCCTCTGTTAAAACTTATCCTCTACTGAAGTTCAAACCTTAACCTTCAGACAGATGATTCTATTTGGGCGGTATGGTATCATCCCTGCCAAGTGTCCTAAGTGGATCGATTTTGCGCACCTCCACAAAAACAGGAAAGGGGCATTAGTATGCTTCATAAGTACCTTCAGCGAGGACGGCTGCTGCGCTTTGTGCTGGCAGCGGCGCTGCTGCTTGCGGCGCTTTCCTCGATCACCCCCTCACAGCGGATTCAGGCAGGCCCCGGGCCCATCTGGATCAGCGAAATTCTCTCCAACCCCGCCGGAACCGACGAACCGCACGAGTATGTTGAACTGCGGGGCACGCCAAACAGCACCATCGGTGCCGATACCTACCTTTTGGGCATTGAGGGCGATACCGGCGCTGCCTGCGGTGACGTCCAGACGATTTTTAGTCTTTCGGGCAAAACTTTTGGCCCCAATGGTTTCATGATCTTCCGTATGGGCAGCAACAGCTACTCGGTTAATCCCGGTGCGGCCTCATTTGTAGGATCAACGGCCAACAGCTTTGGCGGAATCCCGGGCTTCTCTGCCGATTCGCCCGGGGTCGGGATCGAAAACCCATCCTTCACATTCATGCTCATCACAGTCAATAGTGGCGGTACCATTCCCACTTTGACGACCGATATTGATAGCGATAACAACGGACAGCCTGATACTGCTTACGCCACATGGACCGTTCAGGATTCCATCGGCATTTCCGATGGTGGGGCAACAGACTGTTTTTACGGGGATATTAACTTCTTCACCGGTGCTGCCACCGCAAATACCATCAGCGGTGCCACCAATGTCACCGGCTTAGGCTTTAGCCCAATTGGTTATGTTGGGCGTCCAACGGGCGATCCTACTGGCTCCACTGCGGCCGATTGGGTGGTCTCCAATACCACTACAGGCACTGCGCCCAACTTCACCCTCACCAACCCCAACACCTCACCCACCGCCTACCGTGACGATGCTCTCGATCACTTGGGGGGGCCAAACTTCCCGGCGGCAGCAAACACCGCCCCCGCAGTGACGGTCTTTCCGGCCGGCCGCAGCGGCGTTTACAATGCGGCCCTCTCGACTCAGCAGGATTTCAGCGGGACGAACGGCTATACCTTTAATGTCCAAGATGCGGACGGGATCGCCAGTGTGTCCATCACGGGCAACAGTGATACCAATGTCCTGCCCAACGCCAACGTGACTCTGACCGATCTGGGGGGCACCACCACCAATCACAATTACCGGATCGAGATCAGTGGGCCGGGAACGACCAGCGGTATCAGCAACCTGACCATTACCGCCACGGACTCCAACGCAACCCCATCGGCAACCAGTGTAACCTTCACCTACGCCACAAACCTTGACGACTCTGCTACCCCAGATGATCGTTATCTGACGGGTTCGGCGGAAGCCTCCACTGTGATCGCTATCGACGCCAACAATATGTTTGTGGGCGACGATAAAGATCAGACTGTGCGTCTCTATGATCGCAATGTCTCACGGTTGCCCTACAGCGGTTTTGACTTCACTACCAATCTGCTGCTGACCGACCTGAATGCGGGCGTACCGCGTGAGGTGGATATTGAAGCCTCCACCCGCTCTGGCACCACCCTTTACTGGTTGGGTTCACACAGCAATGACACGAGCGGCGGCACTAGTCGTCCCAACCGTTCACGGGTGTTTGCGACTACCCTCAGTGGTTCTGGCACCGGGGCAACACTCGCCTATGTGGGGCATTACAACTTCCTCAAGGATGATCTGATCGCTTGGGATAATGCCAATGGTCATGGTTTGGGTGCGGGTGCACTGGGTTTCCAAGCCAGCGCTGCCGCTGGGGTAAACCCTGAGACGATCAATGGCTTTAACATTGAAGGGCTGAGCCTGACGCCGTTTATCTCTGGCACCTCCGCCTATCTTGCCTTCCGCGCTCCGCTGCTGCCCACCAGCGCCCGTACTCAGGCCCTGATTGTGCCGGTGACCAACTTCACCAGCCTGTTTGGCAGCACCACCGGTGGTACTGCGGGCAGTGCGACGTTTGGTGCGCCTATCTTCCTCAATCTGGGGGGGCGAGGCATTCGTTCCCTCGAATGTAACGCAGTCGGCTGTTTGATCGTCGCGGGTCCTTACGGATCATCGGGAGATTTCCAGCTTTATTCGTGGTCAGGGATCGCCAGCGAAGCCCCTGTCGCAATTGTGGCCAACCTGACTGGGTTTGCGGTGCGTCCTGAAGGCTTCGCTGAGATGCCTACAGGCGCGATCAATACGTGGAACAGTCAGCAAATTCAGATCGTCAGTGATGACGGTGATGATGTGTTCTTTGGCAGCACCCCTTCGGGCGCTCAGACCATCGTAGAACTGCGTAAGTTCCGCACCGACCGGATCACACTGGGGATGGGCGTGCCGCCCGGCACTGTGCGCATTCGTAACATTCAGGGAACCACCTTCCGCTCGCCGTTGGTGGGTACTGGGGTGAGCAATGTGCCCGGTGTGGTGACCGCCCTCCGCAGCAACGGCTTCTACATTCAGGACCCCGATCCCACTGGGGATGATGGGCTTGCCAGTTCGGAAGCAGTCTTTGTGTTCACCACAAACGCCGCGATCCTTTCGCCCCGTTATGTGGGTGAAGCCGTACTGGTCACAGGCACAGTCACGGAGTTTTATCCGGGTGGTGTAGGTGCGGGTAACCTCTCGATCACTGAGATCAGCAACAATGCAGGGGTGCGTCCGCTTTCGGTCACCGCATGGGACTGTCTCTCTTCACCCACCTGCACCATCACCCCAACGGTGATCGGCGTGGGCGGTCGAATGCCCCCCACCAGTGTGATCAGTTCCTTTGTGGGTGATGTTGACACCAAATCCGCCCTCGATGTGACTGAAGGGCTGGACTTCATGGAGAGCCTCGAAATGATGCTCGTCCAGATCAACAATCCTGTGGTGGTCGGGCCAACCAACAACTTTGGGGAAATCTGGCTTCTGGCAGATAACGGCGCTAATGCCACCGGACGCAACAGCCGCGGTGGGATCACCATCAGCGCAGGGGACTTCAACCCAGAACGTATCCAGATCGACGATGGTTTGACGGGTGGGCCCGCGATGCCCACTGTGGACGTGGGCGCGACTCTCTCCACCATCATCGGGGTGGTGGACTACAACTTTGGCAACTTTGAGGTGCTGGTGCGCGATGCCTTCAGCGCAACGCCTTCCACCATCACCCCGGAGACGACCGTCCTGACGGGCAGTGCGATCTTCTCCACCTTTGCCACCTTCAACGTCGAAAATCTTGATCCCGGTGATGGGCAGGCAGAGTTTGACGCACGTGGGCAGGTGATCGCCGAGAATCTGCTCTCCCCGGATATTGTGATGCTTCAGGAGATTCAGGATAACAATGGTGCCACCAACGACTCGGTGGTGGATGCCTCAGTCACCCTGAACACCTTGATCGCGTCCATTGTCGCGGCCGGTGGGGCGACAGACTACCAGTTTGTGGTCATCGACCCAGTGGATGATCAGGACGGTGGCGAACCCGGTGGCAATATCCGGGTAGCAATCCTCTACCGCACCAACCGGGTGACCTTCACGCCATTGGCGGGTGGCACTTCCACCGCGGCCAATGCGGTGGTGTGCAGTGCAGGGGTGCCTTCACTTCAGTTTAATCCGGGACGCATCGACCCCACCAATGCGGCTTGGAGCAGCAGCCGCAAGCCCCTCGCAGCGCAGTTCACCGTTCAGGGTGAAAGTTTCTTCATCATCAACAACCACTTCAACTCCAAGGGCGGCGATCAGGCGCTTTATGGGCGCAATCAACCCCCAACCCTGAGCAGCGAAACGCAGCGAATGCAGCAGGCGACACTAGTACGTGATTTCGTCAATCAGATTCTGCTGTGCAATGCCAACGCCAACGTGATCATTGCTGGCGATCTGAACGACTTCCAATTCTCCAATCCGGTTACTTTGCTCACGGGCACAACCCCGGCGCTCAGTGTGATGAACACCGCCTATCCAACTCAAGAACGCTACGGTTATATCTTTGACGGCAACGGACAGGCGCTCGATCAGATTTTGGTTAGCCCGAACCTGATCAATGCTTGGGGAGCTGCCTACGACAGCGTACACCTGAACAGTGAGTTCTACACCACCAACACGATCCGGGTCAGCGATCATGATCCGTCCGTGCTGCGCATCGGCATTGAGCCAGTGGTGATCGAACCGACTGCGGTTCCGGGGGTTGGCGCGGTTGCGGGTGGCACAAATGAGCCTCTCACCCTACCTGCTACCGGATACGAAGCCGAAGCAGGCAGCAGCGTCTCGACTCTGTTGGTTCTGCTGGCAGGAATCGGGCTGATCGCCGTGGGTGCGATGGCCTTTGGGCGGCGCGGTCGGCGCTAGCCAGTCTGCCCCTTGTATCTCAGTGATACAAGGGGTATGTGCCCTAATCAGTACAAGTGCTGAGGTGGAATGTCCCCACAGGGGACATTCCACCCTGCTTTTTTAGAGAATGTTGAGGTGCTGATTGACACCACCACTTAACCTATGATAGGATAAAGTTCGTTCGTAAACACCACTAAGGAAAGCGAGGCGCTAGAGAGTATGGAAAAAGTCATGGTTCCTGTGGCATTCGCTGAAGCGCCTGTCTGCTTTGCCGCGTAACGAATCTCCGCGTTTGCTCTCCAACTGACCGGATTTTCCCGCCCGCTGGCATCAACAGGCGATCTTGTCGGATTCCTTCCTTCATTTTCGCGTAAGTGTGTTGAGTGTGTCAGAGGGATTCAACCTTGTCTCGTATCCATTTGTCTGATATGTCCGATTACGACGACCAGTCGAACGCTCACTTTAGTAATTCTCTCGGCGACTACGAGGAGTACGAAGCCGAATTTGACCCGCTGCGCCATGATCGTAAGGCCCGTCGGCGGCGAAACCCTAAACCAAAACATACACCCAAAAAACAGGCGCATCAGGTGATCGAGGAGATCGCCGATACGGATGGCTTGGAGGCCGGTTTTGTCACCACCTATACGCCGGGGCTGTTTGAGGAGGGTTGGCTGCTGGAGTCGCTGCGCACATTCTACGATCAAGCCTTGATCAGTGATGTGCTGGCCCGTGTCAAAGGGGGCAAAGAAGCCAATGTTTATCGCTGTAAAGCGCACCCTACTGCCGGGAGCGATTTGTTTGCAGCCAAGGTTTACCGACCACGTATGTTCCGCAACCTTCGCAACGACAAAATGTACCGTGAGGGGCGGGCGATGCTCAATGCTGCGGGTCACGAGATCAAAAAGAATGAACATCGGCTCATGCGTGCAATCGGCAAAAAGACCAGCTTTGGTCAGGAAGTGGCACATACTTCGTGGCTGATGTACGAATATGTCACGCTGGAAAAACTGCATCAAGCTGGCGCGGATGTGCCCAAACCAATCGTGGCCAATGAAAACGCGATCTTAATGAGCTACTGTGGTGATGAACATACAGCCGCACCTACGCTCAGTGAGATACAACTGGATTACGATGAGGCCCTGCCGATCTTTAATCGGGTGCTGCGTAATCTCGAGATCATGGTGAAACATGATGTCATTCATGGTGACTTGTCAGCCTATAACATTCTCTATTGGGAAGGGTCGATCACCTTCATCGACTTTCCACAGGTGGTGAATGGCCAAAACCCCAATGCACGTTTCATCTTTAACCGCGATGTGGCGCGTGTATGTGAGTACTTTGCCAAGTGTGGGATTGAACGCGATCCGGTGCAGCTTGCCAATCGGTTGTGGCAGCGGCACTTTGCCAAGCGCCCCGCTGATGAGATGGCTGATCTGTCTCGCTTTGAGGATGAACAGGCTGAGGCGGAATAAAGCGCTCTAACCCTGTTCAGGGCTGCCCCTTTGCCTGCGGCTTGGGCAAGGGGCGGTTACTTTTCCCATCGCGCTTGGGGCATCCCTTAGAGATGCTTTTTGATCCACCCTAAGGCCGTTTCCTGAGAAAAAAAGATGCGCCGTTGGCGTTGGGAACGAAGCTGAGCCGAGATGAAAAGCTGGGAGAGCCGCGCGATAAAATTAGGTTCAAGGACGATTGCGGTAGCCCCCGGTAAATTCCGAAAATTGGTCATGAGTTCTGAAAATTGGGCGCGCAAATAAGGGGTTAGGGTGGCTTCGGGAAAGCGAAAATCGTATATTGAAAAGTACGGCTCTCCGGGCTTGAGCGCGTACAGAATCTCTCGACTGGCCGCAAGGCAAGCGTCTACGGTCTCGCGGGAGATGCTGCGAATTTCGTAGAGCACCGCCTTTCGCCCATAACACCACATCCTTCGTAGATGAGGGGCATACTCCTCAATTTCCTCAAACGGTTCGGTGGGCTTCTCCATCACACACCTCCCAACAAGCACGATCATCATTTTCTCATTGTACGCCTGATCTCAACTAACCCTGTTTTTGTTCATGGAAAATTGGGGAAATGTTGGCGGGCCGATGTCATCCTTCGACACTGAGTCTGAAACTTCGCCCAAGGGCTTGTTGACAGCCCGTCTTTCAGGTGCTATTATTCCACTCCCAAAGCGACTAAACGCTTTCTGAAACTCATCCAGAGCGGTGGAGAGTACGGCTCTTTGAAACCGCGGCAACCCCCGAAGCGTCGGGTCGGTGCCAATTCCGGCAGAGCGCTTGTTCTGAGAGATGAGAGCGGCAGCACCGACTCCCCTGACTTGCAGCAGCGCCTCTTGTTGTGCCTACTCTGCGATTGAGTACGCAGCGCATTGTCGCGTCTTCATCAGTCTATTTAAGGCAAGGAGTACTCGTGACCAGTAACATCACCTTCATGCGCGCCCCCCAGTTCTTTTACACCTCGGAGTCGGTTACCGAAGGTCATCCTGACAAAATGTGCGATCAGATTTCTGATGCCGTGCTGGATGCGCTGCTGACCAAAGACCCGATGTCCCGTGTGGCGTGCGAGACTGCAACCACTACCGGTTTGATTGTGGTCATCGGTGAGATCACCACCGATGCCTACGTAGATATTCCCACCATTGCCCGTGACACCGTGCGTGAAATCGGCTATACCCGAGGCAAATACGGCTTTGATGCTGATACCTGTGGTGTGATCGTCTCGATCAAGGAGCAGTCCGGCGACATTGCGATGGGTGTGGACAAGGCCAAAGAAGCCAAGGAACTGTCCAACGACGAGATCGACAAGATCGGCGCTGGTGATCAGGGCATGATGATCGGGTTCGCCTGCAACGAAACCACCGAATTGATGCCCCTTTCGATCTCATTGGCGCATCGGCTGGCGCGGTCGCTTTCCTTCAATCGTAAGACCGGCGTCCTGCCATGGCTCCGCCCGGATGGCAAGAGTCAGGTGACCGTTGAATATGCCAATGGCAAACCCAAGCGTGTTGACACTGTGCTGATCTCCACCCAGCACGCGCCAGAGATTTCTCAGGAGCAGATTCGGGACGCGGTGATCGAATGCATTATTCGCCCCACCATCCCTGAAGCACTCTTTGATCACCAAACCAAGGTTTTTGTGAACCCCACTGGGCGCTTTGTGACTGGCGGGCCTCTGGGTGATGCGGGCCTGACCGGGCGCAAGATCATCGTGGATACCTACGGTGGCGTTGCCCGGCACGGTGGCGGGGCGTTCTCCGGTAAGGATGCGACCAAAGTTGACCGCTCTGCGGCCTACATGGCCCGTTATGTGGCCAAGAATGTGGTTGCGGCGGGTCTGGCAGATCGCTTTGAGCTTCAGGTGTCCTATGCTATCGGGGTGGCCCACCCTCTGTCATTGGCCGTTGAAACCTTTGGCACGGGCAAGATCGAGGATGAAAAGATCGAAGCCCTGATCCGCCGTCACTTTGATCTGCGCCCTGCGGCTATTATCCGTGACCTTGATCTGCGCCGCCCGATCTTTAAGCAGGTGGCAGCCTATGGCCACTTTGGGCGTGACGATCTGGATATCCCTTGGGAACGCACCGACAAAGCCGATCTGCTGCGCAGCGAAGCGGGTTTGTAAGCGTTCTTCGCCTACTCACATTGATTTTTGGGCTGCCTTCCCTTCTGGTGAGGGGGAGCAGCCTTTTTTTCGCCTTGACTCTCCTTTCAAAGGCGCATTGGCGGTGAGTGAATCTCCGTCCAGTTGAAAATTGACGCGCTGTGATCAAAATGGTTATATTCTGTAGGCACCTAAGGTAAGGAGTCTTCCATGTTTGGACGGACAAAATCAACGCCGTCTGGATCGTCCAGCCCTTCAGAACCACCCGCAGGAGGGCAGGCTCCCACACCCGCGCCTATCCCCCGGCAGGCGGTAGGCTACGAGACCGTGTTGGGCGCAAATACAACCCTTAAAGGTGACCTCAAGAGTAAAGCGAATGTGCGCATTGACGGCACCCTTGAAGGTTTGATCGAGGTCGAAGGTAACGTCATGGTTGGTGAGACTGCCCGCATCACGGCCCACATTCACGCCAAAAACGAGGTGCGAATTGCAGGGGCGGTGCGGGGCAACGTGTTTGGACGCAAGGTTCATCTGGCGCGCACTGGACGAGTCTGGGGTGATATTAATGCCATGACCATCGTCACGGATGAAGGTGCGTTTATCGATGGTAAGATCAACATGACCGGGCATCCAGCAGGGACGCAGGGGTTTAATGCTCTGCCCGCACCAGAGATCAGCGCTACCCGCCCTGATCTGCATGGCGATTCGGAACCTGTTGATGCTGAAGTGCTGGATGAGGATGTGCGCTCGCACGAGACCAGCGATTCCAAAAAAGTGTGAGCGGCTTTTGCAGAATGCAAGGCTTTTTTGAGCATCTGCCTTGACAAATGCGAAGGCTTTCGCTAGGCTTGTGATGAAATACGCAAATGACGACGAATCAAACTAAACCACCGAGCAGCCCTACCGCGGCGCTCGGACTTGCCGGGGCGATGGGCTGCTTTATGGCGCTCTTCGCGCTTGGCTCTCTGTTTGTAGGCTTGGCGCTTGACCCGCTCCTTGGTGGGCGGCGGCTTGCGGTTGTAGTTTGTGTACTGGCTGGTCTGCCCCTCAATCTGGGGATTGCGGTGTGGTTGACCCGCCTGCTTATTGCCAGAATTATTCCTGCAGGAGCGAAGTCAACGGGGTTCACCGCGAACCCTGATGATGATCAGGAAGAGTCCGCTGGCGCGCTCAAGTCGGAGTAAGCTCCCGACACTTAACTTTCCTTGAAGGAGGGTGCTTTTTGAAAGAATTGTTCCATCATTCCACAACAACCAGAAGGAGGATCAAATGAGCGCAACAGTGCGCGGGTTGCTGATCTTCATCGGGTTGGTCGTATTCGTGGCGTTAGCGTGTGTCGGCCCGGCGTTTTTCTGGCTGCCTAACGCAGGCAACGGCGTGGGTTTGCCGGTGATCACGATGCCAGCGGAGATCATCGCGCCGAGGGCATTCCTCGGTGGGCTGGACATCACCAACACCCTGACTTCACTGATCTTGGTCGATCTGATCTTGATTGTGATCGCAGTGGTGGTGGGGCGAGCGCTGCGCACTGCGCCACCAGATCGGTATGTGCCGCGCGGTTTTTCCAATTTCATAGAGATGATCGGGGAGTTCCTGTACAATCAGGCACATAATCTGCTCGGCGCGAAGTACACCCGCTGGGCGTTCCCCATCGCTGCCACCATTTTCCTGTTTTTGCTCACCGCTAACCTCTCCAAATTGATCCCCGGCTTTGAGAGTGTGGGTATTGTGGCCTGCGCCGAATACAACGCGGCTGCACCCGATACCGACCCCATCGCCGCTGGTCAGAACGGTTACCCGGTGAAGGGACTTTCCGCCAGTGACCCAGCGGCGCGCCCGATCATGTCGCTGTTCATCGATGGTAAGGGTGATCCGGCCAATGCCACCGATGGGCAAAATGATCCCTCTGAACTGGGCAAACGCACTGGGAGCAAGGCCACCCGCGCTGATACCCTCAAATGCGAAGAGACTTACCCATGGGCAAAGCCTCCTATCGCCCAGAAGAATGAAGACCTTTTTGTAGAGAACGCGCAGGCCAAATTGGCCACGTTCAAAGCCGAAAAGGGACTTGAGGGTGTTGAGCTTTATGAGCGGATGGCGGAGACTGAGCTGGAATCCTACCTGAAGAAGGAAAAGGATGCAGTCGCTGCTGGCACGGCCTTTGATGAGGAAGCAGCTAAAAAGCAGTTTGAGAAAAAAGAACCTTGGACGGCCCTTGCCGAAGAAGCCAAACACCTGAAGGCTGAAGGCAAAGAGGTTGAGGAAAAAGAACTGCTTAAGGAGATCTATCACCACCAGTTGATCGAAAAAGCTGGCGGCGAAGAAGCGGTTCATGCTGCAAGCGCTGACAAACTGATGATCATCCCCTTCTTCCGTGGCTTGACCACTGACCTCAACGTACCGCTGGCATTGGCTCTGGTAGTCTTTTTGCTGGTGGAGTTCTGGGGGCTGCGGGCACTCGGACTGCCCTACCTGTTTAAGTTCATCAATTTGCCTGCCTTGGGCAATCTAGGCAAGAAACCGCTCGGCGCTATCGACTTCATCGTCGGTATCATCGAGATCATCTCGGAACTGTCGCGTCTGGTCTCACTGACCTTCCGTCTTTTTGGCGCGCTGTTTGCAGGCGGTATTCTGCTGATCGTGTTCAGCTTTTTGGTGGCCTTCTTTGCGCCCGTCCCGATCTACCTGCTTGAACTGGTGATCGGTGGGATGCAAGCGTATGTGTTCGCCATTCTGACCATTATTTATGCCTCACAAGCTGTGATCTCCCACCACCATGAGGAAGAACACGCTCACGCTGAGGAACATCACGAACATCACTGAGAAGTGAGTTCGCCCGATTCTACAAACACAAAGTAACGACCTATACACAAAGGGATAAGAGAAATGATTGATCAAGGGTTGAAGTTTCTCGCGGCGGGCTTGGCAATCGGCATCGGCGCACTGGGTCCGGGCATTGGCGTGGGGCTCCTCGTGAACGGCGCGCTTCAGGCAATCGGGCGTAACCCCGACGCTTCAGGCAATATCCAGACTAACATGATTCTGGGTATTGTGTTCACCGAAGCTATCGCCATCTACGCGCTGGTCGTCGCTCTGATCCTGCTCTTCGTCGCGTAATTCTCGCTTGAAGGAGGGGATTCAGTGGATAGATTAGGTATTAATCCCGGCGTCCTGCTGGCGCAAATCATCAACTTTGCCATTGTGGCAGTATTGTTGTGGGCGCTGGTTTGGAAGCCTATGGTCAAAGCACTCGAGACGCGCCGTGAGCGCATCGCCAAAGGACTCGAAGATGCCCGCGCTGCGGAGCAGGCAAAAGCGAATGCAGAGCGTGACGCCCAGAAACTGATCGACGAGCGCCGTCGTGAGGCCAATAAGCTGGTCGAAGAAGCACGGGGCACAGCCGATTTGCAGGGTAAGGGTGTCCTTGATGAAGCCCGCCGTGAGGCGGAGGCGATCCGCACCAAAGCCCGTCAGGAAGCTATCGAAGAGCGCAACGCGATCCTCGCTGAAGTCCGCACGCAGGTGGCCCAAATCTCCATCGCGGCGGCGGAGCGGGTGGTTGGTCAGTCGCTTGATGAAAACAAGGCAAAGGGTATCGTCACAGACTTCTTCACGGCACTGCCTAAAGAAGCCAAGAAGTTGGGCGACACCGTCGAAGTGACCAGCGCTCTCACCCTGAGCGGCGATGAGCAGTCCAAGATCAAATCCCAACTGGGCGCATCGAACGTCACCTTTAAGGTTGACCCCTCGATCCTCGGTGGGGTGATCCTGCGCGCTGGCGATCAGGTTGTGGATGGCAGCGTGCGCAGCCGTCTAAGCAATCTCGCTGGGCAAATGATGTAAGCCACTCCGCAAGGAGTGCATAAAAGAGGGACGGGGTTGCCCGTCCCTCTTTTTGTTTTACGAACTTCTAGATAGGTCTACCGAGACCCCGCAAAGGTCACTGTAAAGTCAACAAAAAAGCGACCACATCTTCGATCTGCTGCTCACTGAGGGTCTGGGTATAGTTCACGGGCATGACCCCGGGCTTGCTGCTGGGAACCACATTCAGCGGATTTTGGATCACACTGCGCACATAATCCGCAGCATCCCAACCGTTCCGCTTCTGCCCTGCCCGCGAAGCAATCCCCATGAGCGAGGGACCCACCAAGACCACATCCTGATCGATAATATGGCAGGCGCTGCACTGCGCCACTGTGAAAAAGACATCTCGTCCTTTCACCGGATCACCGCTGGAACTGATGGGGGTAAAAGTTGCGGTGGGCAGAATCGCGCCGCGCTGCGGGGTGGCGGTGGGGGTGCCATACAAATCCCAGATCATCACGTACCCCCCCGGTTGGTTGGTGGCCACACTACACCATGTTAGGGTGAGTTCAGCGGCAGTGAACGTCTTGCTGGTAACCACCCCAGTCAGACTCCCCAAAAGCACAAATACCCCAAATGCCGTTCCCAATAAGATCGCCGCCGCACTGAACAGCAGCACCGACTTTTTCATCTGGCAGCCCTCACAATAAATGCCTACTCAGGTGCATATTCTTTCTCGGAATTTACCACACTTGCCCCTAATCAGCGAAGGTTTGGGTAGCACTATGAGTAAAACGCAGCGCCTGATTTTGGAAAAAGCGAACGTTTGTGCTATCATCGTTTGTGAAAAGATTCTCAAACAGGAAAGGGGTGAGCCACATGCCTAAACCGACCTCCAAAACGCAAATGCTGGCGGAAATCAAAAAAGAGCACAATGCTTTAAACACGTTGATTCAAGGACTTTCACCAGCGCAAATGACGGATCCACTGGTGGGCGATTGGTCCGCGAAGGATGTTTTGGCACATCTGATTGAGTGGGCGCAGATGTGCCTCGGTTGGTACGCGGCCGGAAAACGGGGTGAGACGCCCCCCGTACCCGCAGAAGGGTATAACTGGCGTCAGCTCCCCGAACTGAATCAAAAAATCTATGAGAAACATCGGGAGCGTTCTGTCTCAGACATCCTTAAGGAATTTGAGCGCGTTCATCAACAGATGCTCACAACCCTTCAAGACCTCCCAGAGACAGAGTTGTTCACCCCCAAACAGTACCCTTGGACTCGTGATAATCTGTTGGCAAGTTATTTCATTTCTGCCACCAGCAGTCACTACCGTTGGGCACGGAATGAGATTCGTAAGGGACTCAAAGCCCTTTCGTAGGAGGATGCCCCGACTCAGGCACACATCCTCCTTGCAGTTTGTTTTAGTTGAGGTCTCCAGAAGGTGGACGTTGATCAGGAGGCACAAAAGAGGTTACTGAAAAAACGACGATTCCACTTTGTTCCACTGAGCCATCTTTCAGGGTGGCCCGCGCCTGAAGCGTATATTGGCCGGGCACCAGCGCCCACCACGTCCACCATGGGTCTTGCTGAACGGTCTCCAGCAGATGATCGTTCAGCCAATACTCAACACGCACGGTACCCGGCGGCACCACCACCGAAAAACGCACTTTTTGGGTTTCAAAAGGCATCACCGGGGTGATCTGAAAGATGGTATAAGGATCAGGGGTAAGCAGGCGTAAAACCCCGTCACCATGGGCAGCCAGTTCCAAGGGCAGCGGGGGTGGCTGGATTCCGTTACGTATACCCCATGCCCGCGCCTCCTGAGGCAGGACTAAAAAGACCTGATCGCGGCGGTAGATGGGTGGGGTGTCCTCATCCGCCAGCAGCCCGGTACGAGTGTCGATGGTGTACATCTGGTAAAGCTGATCGTATTCAGTGGGGATTGTGCCCGGAATGAACCACTCCACCCGCGTTTTAGGGCAGTAAGGGGTAGGCAGCAAGCCTGAAGTCGCGCATACCTCCGCCTGAATCATGCCTGCTGGGCGCTCGAAGTTGAGTTCGGGCAGATCCTTCAGGACGGCGCGCATAAAATCGTTCCAGATGGGCCCTGCACCCGTCACCCCGGACACCCGGTACATGGGGGTATTATCGGGGTTACCTACCCACACCCCGGTTACCAGTTGGGGGGTAAAACCGACTGTCCAGTTATCACGATAGTCTGTGGTGGTGCCAGTTTTGACCGCCGCAGGGCGTCCAATTTGCAGTGGGCTGTGATCCCCAAAGGAGGGCAGGCGGGCCTCGTTATCGCTCAGAATATCCGTGATCAGCCACGCCACTTGAGGATCGATCACGTAGGGTTGGGGTGGTTTCGGTTCCCACTGATAAAGGATGTTCCCGGTACGATCCCGTACTTCGAGGATCATTGCGGTGGAGATCGGTCTGCCCATGTTCGCAAGGGCCGCATAGGCCGCGGTCAGTTCGGTCAAGCGAATTTCGCCTCCACCGAGGGTGATCGAAAGCCCTAACCGTTCAGGATCATTTAGGGTGCTGATCCCCAACCTGTGAAGAAGGTTCACCAGCGCCTGAACGCCAACTTTATCAAGGGCCACCACCGCAGGGATGTTGTAAGAAGACGCCAATGCCTCACGGATTAGGACAGGGCCACGTTCCACCAGTCCGTAGTTGCTGGGGGTGTAGCTTTCCAATTTGTGAGTCACAAAGGGTGTGCTTACATCAAGGATCATGGTTGCGGCTGTCCAAGGGTTTTCCTGAATGGGATCAAATGTGAGGGCGTAGGTGAACGGCTTTAAGGTAGAACCCGGCTGACGCGGCGCGACGGCCATGTTGACGGCACCACTGGTCTCATCGTTAAAATAGTCACCGCTGCCCACCATCGTCAGAATCTGTCCAGTCTTGGGGTCAATGGCCACGACAGCCGCGCTGGTGGCGTTGTTGGCGGGTTTGTTGGCGGTGGCGGTGTTCAACATCAACAACTGACGGCGCACAGTTTCCTCAGCGGCCCGCTGCCAGTCCAGATCAAGGGTGGTGGTCACTTCCAAACCGCCCTCATAGAGGTGATCCCAGAAATCGCGGGCGATGATCTTCCACGCCTCTTGGACAAAGTGAGGCGCATTGATGGGAAAGATCCCAGAACCGTATTGAAGCGGTTGGACAAAGGCCATATCCGCCTCCTCCGGGCGAAGATAGCCCGCCCCGACCATCAAATCCAACACCACGCGCTGGCGTTTTTTGGCCGCTTCGGGGTTGGTGAGGGGATCATGCACTGCGGGGGATTGTGGCAGTCCGGCCAGCATCGAAGCCTCAGCGAGGGTCAAGTCGCGGGCGTCTTTGTTGAAGTACACCCGTGCCGCAGCCTGAATCCCATAAGCGAGATTGCCATAATAGGTCTGGTTGAGGTATAGGGCCAGAATATCATCATGGCTGTAACGCAGCGAAAGCTGAACGGCAAGGGCCATCTCACGCAGTTTGCGGCGCAAGGTGCGCTCCGCCCGCTGATCCGGGTCAAGGAGCAGGTTACGCACGACCTGTTGGGTGATGGTGCTGCCTCCAGCGCGAATTTCCCCGCCCTGAAGGTTGATCCATAAGGCACGGATCATGCCTTCGAGGTCAATTCCCCGTGTGGCGTAGAAGTTGCGATCTTCGGTGGCGATGGTGGCTTCTCGCATGAAGGACGGTATTTCCGCCAGCGGGATCGGTTCGTGGCGGCCCCCTTGAGGATCGATCACCTCATAAAGCAGGCGTCCTTTACGATCATAGAGGTGGGTGGTGGGCAGGGCCATACCTGCCTGAATATTATCAATGGAGGGAAGATCCCAAACCACCCAAAGGACAAAAATGATCAACGCCCCAACGCTTAGCAATGCCGCCCCTAGAACGATCTGCTGCCAACGTTTGAGCTGGCGCAGCCGAGACCACAACCAACGCATGGAAATACCTCACCTTGACCTTCAAGGGGATGAACGATACCTCGATCATAACATCTAAACCTGACCACTGCCTGACGGGTAGCTTGTGCACAGTGGGCGATAAGCGTACAATCCTGTATGTCTCCGATGGAAAGAAGGCATGGGCATATGGCGAACATGATTGGGCGGCAGTTTGGGGGCTATACCATCACCGGAATGCTGGGCAAAGGCGGCATGGCGGCGGTGTATCGCGCACGACAGGAATCCATGGGGCGAGAAGTCGCCCTCAAGATCATCGATCCTGAACTGCTTCGAGAATCGGAGTTTGTGAAGCGCTTCGAACGCGAGATGCGCGCCATAGGTATGATGAGTCATGCGCATATCCTCAAAGTATTCGATTTTGGGCAGCAAGACGGCGTTTTTTACATGGTGATGGAGCTGCTCAGCGGCGGCAGTGTGGCCGAAATGATCGGGCGAGGCAAACGCATCCCACTACCGAAGGTCTCCCAAATCTTGACTCAGGTGGCTTCTGCTCTGGATTATGCCCACCAGAAGGGGGTCATACATCGTGACCTAAAGCCTCAAAATATCCTCCTTGATGAAGCCGGCAATGCCTTTCTGGTTGATTTTGGAATTGCCAAACTCGTGGATGAAGGCGGGCACTTGACCCAAACGGGAACGGTGGTAGGTACACCTGCCTACATTGCGCCTGAGCATTGGTTGGGTAAGCCCATTGATGGACGCGCAGATACTTATGCGTTGGGGGTAGTGGTCTACGAGATGCTGGTCAACCGCTTGCCTTTCCAAACCGATACCCTTTACAGCATGATGAAGGCACATCTTAACGAAGTACCGCCTCAACTTCGTTTAACCCGCCCGGACTTACCCTCTGGATTAGAGGCAGTGTTTAACCGGGCGCTCGCTAAAAACCCTGATCAGCGCTACCGCACTGCGGGGGAGTTTGCCTCTGACTTTGCGGCATTGGTGCAGGGTCAATCTGTCGCTCCGCGCACCACTGCCCCGGAGACGCCCTTAGACGACAAAACTGTTGCCATGTTAACCCCCGCTATGGGCGAGTCTAAACCACCACCTTTGCCAGTTAAACCAGCAGTCGATAATGGGATGACTTCACCTATGCCAGCTTATGATCCGAATGCGCACCCGCCAGAAGAAGAAGACGGGATGACACGCCCCATGCCCATGTACGGCTACAATGCCGATCCGGGTTCCACTCAGCCCATGCCTGCGGCGCCACCGCGGGAAACTTCCCCGGTGCCAGCATTTAGACCGCCAGTGCCACAGCCTGCCATGCCCGCAGCGCCCCCAAAACCCGCGCCGCGTAAACTTCCCCTGCCCTTGATCTTAGGGGGGGCGGCGGTACTGGTGATCGCGGTGCTGATTGTGCTGTTGGCCTCCGGCCCGCGTCTGAGCGAAGCTGAGCAAACAGCAACCCAAGTCGCCATGTTAGCCCTCACCGCCAGTCATACGCCCGCACCTACGGAGACCTCCGCCGCTACCTCCACACCCGAAGTGATTGTGGCGGAACACACCCCAACTTCGAGCAATACACCAACCATCACCCCGACTCACACCTCAACTGTGACCCCTACCTTCACCTCCACGGTGACCCCAACCATTACGGTGACCCCCCCCGCAAGCTTTACCCCTACCCCGACCGAAACCGCACTGCCTACTGAAACCCCCACCGAAACCCCCGATCCGGGACAAACGGCAACCGCCTTTGTGACCGCGACTATCCGCGCCCTGACTGGTGATGTGAACGCCATGATCCGTAGCGGCACAGAGATGATCAAACCAAGAGGGGGCGAATTGGCGCATGGTCTTGCGCCCGACAACAAGGTGGTTGAAGAGAATTTGGGATTCGACCTGCGCAATTTTGTGGTCGAGGCACGCTTCTTTAACCCTTATGGAGATGTGGGCACTGGTACCGGTTGGGACTATGGCTTTTTCTTCCGAACTGAAGGGGCTAATCGGGGGTATCGGCTGATCGTGCGTTCCAAAGGCGACTACGCCCTGATCGTTCGGGATGGTGATTCTCGGTTGGTCTCCAATGCCCCTGTGGAGAATCTGGATATTTCGGCCACAGGCTCAAACTTCGTCCGGCTTGCGGTAAAGGGTAAGGATGGCTTCCTGTTTGTGAACGGAACCTATATCGCAACCCTTGATCTCTCGGAACGTCAGATCAACGGCGAAATCTCGATTGTGACTGGCGTGCTGGAGGGCAACAAGAAGGTGGATGCGGTTACCCGGTACGAAGGTCTAACCCTCTGGGAAGTGCGTTAAGTTTATGAAATTAAGGGGTGAGGCTTTGTGCTCTCACCCCTTTTATCCGCCCCTAAAGATGCAGCAGAGGCGCTACCCACTGCGCTGACGCTGGATCAATCTGGTCATGCCCTGATTGATGCGGCTCAGGTTGGCCAAAGCCACCCCAC
>JACSRJ010000331.1 GCA_014879835.1 Anaerolinea sp. | reverse complement strand
GCGCGCGCCCGCCGAATCGCGGTCGCGGCTGCGCCTTTGGTTTCACCCCGAATCCGATCCTCGGCGCGTTTAAGCAGTCGTTTTAATAGTGATCGTGGTTCGTCTGTGGGCATCTTGTCCCTCGTTTCACCGGGCGATACGCCGCTGGCGCTCACGCCCTGCCTCACCCATCAAAAACTCAAACAGCGCCAGAACCCCTTCACCAGTAAGGGCACTGGTGGTCAAAAAGGGCATATCCAGTCCTGACGCCCAACCTTGCGCCTCTTCTGGGGGGACAATCATCGGCAGGTCGATCTTGTTGCCAATCACCACCAACCGCGCCCGATGGGCAAATCCCATGATGATGTCCCGCCAGAACATCAGATCAAAAAAGGTGGAAGGTGAGGAGACGTCATATACCAGTGCAAACACTGGCACATGCTGAAAAAGCTGCTCACGTACCCGCTGGTAACGTCCTTGCCCAACGATGTCCCAGATTGTGATCTGATCTTCCCCATTGGAGATAGTGTGCGCAAAAGCATCTTCGCCCTGAGCAATGGTATGTTTGGACTGAGGCAGAAGCGCCGCATAACGTTTGATGAGGGTGCTTTTTCCGGTATGGGCCGCGCCGATTAGGGCAATATCAAACCCGGTAAGGGTGCTTTCAGAGTTGACCATCGCCCTCATCACCACCTTCGCCGCTAGCCTTTTTAACGCATCCTGAATCTTATTTCTTTGACTCCAGTAGTATATCATGGGTGCGAAGTAGGCCTGACCGTTCCTAACCGCAACGTTAGGGCTTTCGTACAGATTCCAAACTTATGCCCCCATCGGACTCACCCCAGTTCTATTTTCAGATGCCGATCCAGCCCAGCGTAGTCTTTGAGGATCGAGAGCCGCGCTTGGGGCAAAGCCTGATTTGCAAGGGCTAAGGCTGCTTCACCCTGATCACAAGCCATTTCCAGCAGGGCCAAACCGGGAACCGCGAGACGCAAAGGCAGTTGGGCGATCAAACGCCGGATCAAACGCAGCCCATCAGCCCCGCCATCGAGGGCCACATGCGGTTCAAACTTCGCCACCTCCAGCAGGCTTAGGTCAGGCGCGGCGATGTAGGGCATGTTGGCGCAGATCACCTCAAACTGCCCCCCAAAAGGCGTGAGCAGATCAGCCTGTACAAAACGGATATTGGCGAGTCCGTTGCTGTTCTCTTGAGCGATGCGAAGGGCCGCAAGGGATATATCGGTTGCAATCACGGTGGACTGGGGCAGGTGCGCTCCCACACTGACCGCAATCGCGCCGCTGCCTGTGCCCACATCTACGATCCGTGCTTTACCGTCGTAGGTGTGGCGGGCCCAAACGATTGCGGCTTCAACGATGGACTCCGTCTCCGGACGGGGAATCAGGACATGCGAGTTGACCTTAAAATCACGATCATAAAATGACCGTTTGCCCAATAGATAGGGCAGTGGCATCCCTTTTAAGCGTAAGGTCAGAAGTTTTTCAAAGGTCCCGATCTGCCGGAGGGTAAGCGCCTGATCATCGTGGGCTATCAGGTATTCACGACTCTTTTCAAGAACATGCCCTAAGAGCAGTTCCACATCAAGGCGCGGTGAACCGGAATGCCCCATTAGGGCCGTGACCGCTTCCCGCAGCAGGCTGCGGATCGTTTTGGAAGTGGAGTCGGCGATCATCGTTTTTGTACCTTAGCTGCCAAAAAACCGTGATAGACAGTGGCTTTTTGCCCATATCCCACGATGTCAAACGTCTCGAACTGCCTCTGAAGTTAACGCATACTGGCAGTTTTGGGTAAAATTCGTGGTTGCTCCAAATAAAAGTTTGCGTACACTCTATCTTAGATTGGCTGTTGTCTTAAGAAAGGAGAAAGGCGCATCCTCAAAAGGACTTTTGCGCCAAAACCATGAATAAACTCAACCGCCTTGTTTTTATTCTTGTGGTATTCGTGTTTTGCATTCTGGCCCTAAGCGTCGCTTCGCCCGCCAAGGCCCAACCGCCCGCTTGTGCGGCCTATCATGTGGTGCGTCCGGGGGATAACCTGTTCCGCATCGGGCTTGCTTACAATGTACAGTGGACGGTATTAGCCCACATCAACGGCATTGCTAACCCTCACCGGGTTTACCCCGGACAGGTCATCTGCTACCCGCCGGGAGCAGTGCCCGCAGTGCCCCCGATTGTTGTCCCTCTACCTACTGGGCTGCCACCCGCGCCCCCGCCCGCTTCCGGGTTCTTCCCGCCAGCAGGAGTGTATCCGCGCATTTCCTTTAACACCTATGTGGCTGGTTCCGGCGACACTATCGTGATCACCGGGCACAGCTTCCCCGGGCCGCGGTCGGTGCAGGTGTTCATCACCCAATGGGGGTCAAATTACCCAACCACACCTTCGGCCACCGTCAACACCAATGCCGATGGCACCCTCAATGCCAATTTCACCATCCCCAACGATTCAGGTGGGTTGGCACTCCGGGGCGCATACCTGACCGTATTGGTGCGTGATCCTGTTTCGGGTTACTTTGGCTACAACACCTTCCGTAATACTCACCCCTAATCTTTAGTCCACGCCATAGGGGACAGACATTAAACCCTGTCCTCTATGTGTTTGGTTTTTTACCTTTTCCCCAAAGAAAGGAAACCCATTGTGATTAAGGAATTTCAAAAGTTCATCATGCGGGGCAATGTCCTTGACCTCGCCGTT
Source organism: Anaerolinea sp. (assembly GCA_014879835.1). Lineage (GTDB taxonomy): Bacteria > Chloroflexota > Anaerolineae > Aggregatilineales > UBA2796 > UBA2796. Next base: position 6,060 of record JACSRJ010000331.1, on the reverse strand, counting down.
GGTATCATCATTGGCGCGGCCTTCACCAGCATTGTGACCTCCTTGGTCAATGATGTGATCATGCCCCCCATTGGACTGCTGCTTGGTGGGGTTGATTTCTCCAACATCTTCGTGACCTTAAAGGAAGGCGCGCCCGCAGCGCCCTATGCGACCCTCAAGGCAGCCCAAGATGCAGGCGCGGTCACGATCAATCTGGGCTTGTTCATTAATGCCCTGATCAACTTCCTGATCATCGCCTTTGTGGTTTTCCTGATTGTGCGCACCTTTAACAAGGCCATGGAAAACTTCAAAAAGAAGGAAGAAGAACCTAAAAAACCGGCCGGGACGACCACTGAAGAGAAACTGGTGGCGGTGCTGGAAAAACTTGAAACCAAGATGAAGTAACCCCTAGCCAGAGTCTCAGCCCTGCGCTGGAACAGGTAGGACAGGGCTGAGACTCCCCTTGAATCCTCACCCCGCAGGCAAAAACACACCTTAGCCTTGAGGCTTCACCCTCCGCTTGTTGCAGAACTTGTTTCTTACGCTAGAATGTTGTGCCAATTGAACGCTAACCCCATTCATGCCCAATGGTTACGCATGAACTTGTAACTTTGGGCGCATCATGGGGCCTGTGTCATGTAGTCCCGGAGGATGAATGACTGCACGCAATACCACCGCCTTTAGCGGTTTAAATGAAAACCTGAATCTGTATGCCCTTCAGCGCCGTCGGCAGGTGCGTATTTTTGCCTTTGTATGGATGGGCATCACCCTCCTTATCGGCGCTATCACCTTTGCCGGAATCTATACTGCAACCGGGATCGCGGCGCGGGCCGCGGCGGGCAGTGGAAACGTGAATGTCAACCAGAATCAGGTGCAGCCGCCTGCCCCCGCTGAAGTCAACCCGGCAGTCGCAGCGGCCCAGATTACCGCAACCCCCTTCCCGACCATTGAAATGCAGCCTTCCGCCACTGCCGCACCGGTTCAGCCCAGCCCTGAGCCAACTGCTCAGCCTGCGGCCCCTGCAGCTACAGTGCCCGCTATTCAGGATACCGCCTTTGATCTGGGGATCGCCATTCAGAAGAATCCCGATCCCAACGTTTACAAACTATGGGTCGAAATGGCGGGTCAACAGTTAAAACTGAACTGGGTCAAGTCTCAGGTGGTCTGGCGTGATGTGGAGAAGGTTAAGGGGCAGTTTGATTTTGGCGAACTAGATACCAGCATGAATCTTCTGGCCGAAGGCGGCATGAAGGTCATGCTGAGCATCACCAAAGCCCCCGATTGGGCTCGTGATGTGGGTGCAAAGATTCAGCCCGGTGTCTTTGATGGACCCCCGGCCAACCCGGCTGATTTTGCGGCATTCCTGACCGCCATCCTGACCCGGTATCCGGGCAAGGTGCACGCCATCGAAGTCTGGAACGAGATCAACATCGACCGTGAATGGGCGACCCAACCGGCCCGCATTGACGCCCGGCGTTATGTCGAACTGCTGCGGACGGCGCGGGATGCGATCAAAGCCGTTGATCCCAATATCGTGGTGATCTCCGCCGGGCTTGCGCCCACCGGGGCAAATATTGCTGGGGCGGTGACCGACGATTTTGTGTACATGGATGAACTGATCGCCGCCGGGATGCTCACTTATGTGGACTGCGTGGGCGCACACCACAACGGACTCAATGTGCCCCCTACCGCGGACTTCAACAACATCCCGGAACGCAACCCCCGCGCTCAGTATCGTGGCCCGTGGGATAATCCCCACCACAGCTGGTCTTTCAAAAGCACCCTCGAAGGGTATGCCCGCAAGATTCAGGCGGCAGGCAGCACAGTCAAACTGTGCGTGACTGAATTTGGCTGGCCCAGCCTTGAAGACCTCGCGGGACGGGGCACCCCCCGCGAGGGTTTCGGCTTCGCCGGGGATAACAGCCTTGCGGATCAGGCGCTTTTTACCCAACAGGCAATCGAACTGATGCAGCAGTGGGGTTTTATCCGTCTGGCCTTCGTGTGGAACCTCAACTATGGCGCTCAGGCGGGCTGGCAGCTTGGTGATGCTACCGGCGATAACGTCCTGTGGTCGATCCTCGGCCCAGATTACGCGCCCCGCCCGGTGTGGCAGGTGATCGTCAATATGGATTTCCGCAGCCGCATCCGTCAGGCGCAGTAAACACATAAACCAGACCCTCATCCTTGGCCCTGCTGTGTTGACACACCACAGGGCCGGGTTCTACCCTACACCTCACAGCCCAATGACACCATTATGCCCTTGATCACCCGTCGCTTTATTCGCTCCCGACGCACTGCCCTTAGCCTGCTCACCCTGATCATGGTCATCGCCTTCCTTGTGGGGGCACTGGCCGCGCTGTATGATCCTTCGGGCTTGGGCCCACGGCTTATCACCCGCCGCGCTTTTCCTTCTCTCGGTTACGGGGTGCAGGCCTTCTTGTGGTGGAACGAAACCACCCGCGCCCGTGATCTGGAATTGGTGCGCCTGATGCGCTTCCAGTATGTCAAACAGATCTTCGGTTGGAAGGACGTTCGCCCCGATCCCAGCCTGCCCGACGCCTGGACTCACGCCGATGAGGTCATGGCAGAGGCCGACTATCGCGGGGTCAAAGTGATCGCTCGACTGGGCAAACCGCCCGACTGGGCCATCCGCCCTGCGGGGCATGACCCCTCACAGCCCCCTGTGGATGAAGCTGCCTTTGGTCAGTTCTGCGGTGATCTGGCCGCACGCTACAAGGGGCGCATTGTGGGTTATCAAGTCTGGAACGAACCCAACCTTGACCGCGAGTGGCTCAACCGTCCGCCAAACGCCAGCGCCTATGTGCGTTTGTTAGCTGCCTGTTTTACAGCGATCAAAGAGTCTGACCCTGCGGCAGTGGTGATCACCGCCGGGCTTGCCCCCACTGGTACATGGACGGAACAGGTTATCCCTGATGATCTGTATCTGCGTCAGATGTATGCTGCGGGCGCCCAGCCCTATTATGATGTGTTGGGTCTAAACGCCCCCGGCTACAAGTCCCCGCCAGAGACTCCCACCGATGATCCAGCCCTGAATGGGCAGGCGTGGCAGGCCTTTCGTCATGTGGAGGACATGCGCCGAATCATGGTGGAGCAGGGTGAAGGCGCAAAACAGGTAGCGATCCTCGAAATGGGCTGGACGGTGGACACCCGCGAAACTGTCATCGATGCCGCCGGGGTGGAAATTCCCAACCCCTACCGCTGGCACGCCGTCACCAGCGCCGAACAGGCCGATTATCTGGTGCGTGCCTACAACTACGCCGGTGAACATTGGCGGCCGTGGATCAGTCTAATGTTCACCATCTATCTGGCTGATCCGACGTGGACGGAGGCGAACGAAGAATACTGGTGGTCACTGACCCTGCCGGGGTATCAGCCCACCATGCGTGATGCCTTTATCGCCCTTGCCAATGCCCCTCGTTATTATGAGGATCGGGTGCTGCCCGCCATTGGTGGCGCAGATAACCCCTATACGCCCATGCCACCCCGCCCCAAAACTGCCCCGTAAGCGGGCGCGGCTTGGGCCTGATCTGGTTTAGGACTTACGCAGTTGAAACATGACCCACCGCTCACCCCCGGCCCCTCTGCTGCGTGCGGGAGACGGACACCGCGAAGCGGTCGCAGGGGTGGGGTTCTTCTGGGGCAAGTGTGTGCCTCCTACGGGTCGCCATAAACGGGCATCTGTGACCTTGTCCAAAGGCAAGCCCCATTTTTGGCGAATTTGGCTTGTTTGCGCCACAATGTTGGCTTACGAAGGGAACAACTACCATTGATCGGTTCTGCACAAGGGAGAGTGTGCTGTGAGTGATGCCACCCAATCGTTAGACCTGCTTGCCATTAACACCATCCGTTTTTTGGCTGTTGATGCCGTGCAGAAAGCAAATTCTGGTCATCCGGGGCTTCCCTTGGGTGCAGCGCCAATGGCTTATGCCTTGTGGACACGCTATTTGCGCCATAATCCACGCAACCCCCAGTGGCGTAACCGGGATCGTTTTGTGCTCTCCGCAGGGCATGGCTCTATGCTCTTGTACGCCCTGCTGCATCTGACCGGATATGATCTCTCGCTGGAGCAGATCAAGCAGTTTCGGCAGTGGGGCAGTCTGACCCCCGGTCATCCCGAAAGCCACCTCACCCCCGGCGTGGAGACCACCACTGGCCCCTTAGGGCAGGGGTTCGCCAATGCGGTGGGCATGGCCCTCGCCGAAGCCTTCCTTGCGGCGACCTTCAACCGCCCCGATTATCCCGTTGTGGATCACTACACCTATGTCCTTGCCAGTGATGGTGATCTGATGGAAGGGGTCGCATCGGAGGCGGCGTCACTGGCGGGGCACCTCAAGCTGGGCAAACTCATTGTACTCTATGACGATAACAAGGTCATGCTCTCCGCACCCACCCAAGCAGCATTCAGCGAAGATGTGATCGGGCGCTTTGACGCTTACGGTTGGCAAACCCTTGTGGTCGAAGATGGCAACGATCTAGAGACCATCTCTCAGGCCATCGAACATGCCACCCAAGACACCACCCGCCCCACCCTGATCGCCGTTCGCACCATCATCGGTTACGGCAGCCCCAACAAGGCAGGTACTTTTAAAGCGCACGGTGAGCCGCTTGGGGTAGAGGAAGTGAAACTCACCAAAAAAGCCCTCGGATGGGACCCTGAAAGCGATTTTCTGATCCCCGGTCATGTCCTTGAACACTTCCGTGCCGCGGTCGATCACGGCGGGCGTTATGAACACGAATGGACGGGGATGTTTGCGGAGTGGGCCCAGAAATATCCCGATTTGGCCAAGCAGTGGGATGCAGCGTTTTCCGGGGTTCTGCCCGAAGGTTGGGATCAAAACCTGCCTGTTTACCCACTGGGCACCAAACCTATTGCCACCCGCGACGCCAACGGCGAAGCCCTGAATGCAATCGCGGCCCATCTGCCCACTTTTATGGGCGGTGATGCTGATTTATCGTCTTCCACCAAGACCCAGATCAAGGGTACGGAACTGTTCTCAAGCGAAAACCGGACAGGCCGTAATGTCCAGTTTGGGATTCGAGAACACGCGATGGGTTCGATAATCAATGGGATGGCTTTACACGGTGGGATCATCAAACCCTACACGGCTACCTTTATGACCTTTGCCGATTACATGCGACCTCCGATGCGGCTTGCGGCCATCATGGAGATCGCCCCGATCTTTATCTTCACCCATGACAGCATTGGGGTGGGGGAGGATGGGCCCACCCATCAACCGGTGGAACAGTTAGCGGCCCTTCGGGCCATCCCTCACCTGACCGTATTCCGCCCCGGTGATGCCAACGAAACCGCGGCTGCATGGCGGGCGGCGATGCTCCTCAAAACCCCGGCGGTGCTGATCTTCACCCGTCAGAAGCTCCCTGTCTACGCTCCTGAAGGCACCCTTGAAGGGGTGGCCAAGGGCGGTTACATCAAAGCCGAAGCGGAGGGGGGAAACCCAGAGGCGATCCTACTGGCTACCGGATCAGAGCTTTCGTTGGCTATGGAAGCGCGAGAGAAACTGACCGCATTGGGGATCAAAACACGGGTGGTCAGTCTGCCCAGTTGGGAACTTTTTGATCAGCAGGATCAAAGCTACCGCGACTCCGTCCTGCCGCCGTCGGTGAAAGTCCGGGTGGCCGTGGAGGCCGGTGTGACTCAGGGGTGGCACAAGTATGTAGGCGACGGAGGCAAAGTGATCGCCCTTGATCGTTTTGGCGCTTCTGCCCCTCAGGAAGTGATCTTCCGGGAACTGGGCTTAACCTCCGATGCGGTTGTGGCTGCGGTCAAGTCCCTCAAGGGGTAAAAATACCACCCACTTCCTTCATTTTTGAGGTTCAGAGGCCATGTGAGAAGGGCCTCTGTTACCGGGTTTGCCTTCACCCTCCAGTCGCCCTTCTCTCCCACGATGTGGGAGAGAAGGAGGATCTATTTCGTGGAGACATCCCCCACAACTCCCAGATCGGGAAGTCTGAGAGGCCGTTTGAAAAGGCCGGGATTTACGCAGATTGAACCTATTTGCCCCCCATTTATCGAAAGGGGAAGGTTGAGGGGGATGCCCC
>JACSRJ010000077.1 GCA_014879835.1 Anaerolinea sp. | reverse complement strand
ATCAATGATCCCGCCGGGGGTGGCAGAGGCGATCACCACAGGGGGCGTACTCAGATCGAGGGTGGGTGGCAGGACCGGAGTCCCATCGCCGGATGGGGTGAACGAGGGCAAAGGCGCGATCTCGATCAGGGTCGCCTGAGCGGTCGGGGTCTCCGCCGGGGGATTCACCGCGCCGGGGGTGATGATCAGGTCTGTGACCGGGACGCTGTTGAGATCACCCTGCACCTTTACAAGGTCTTGAAAGACCCAACCCAACTGCCCCGGCCCAATTTCCAGCAGCACCCATGGAAAGCGTCCGCTGCGCCCTATCACTGGGTAGGCTGTGCCGGCGGTAATTTTGCCCACTACCACGTAATCGATGCCCGCACCGGCGCGAAGATTGGCTTCTTTATAGGCCTCCGCAGTGACCCCAGCCTGACCTAGAACGACGCCCACACCACTTATGACCGCCGTGATCAGGATGATTCCCAACCCCAGACGGATAGATTTCAAAACGTTCCCAGCCATCCTCAACAATCCCATTGACTACCTATTCAGAAGGAAGCGATTATGCCTCAGGCTGATTGGAGGTGCTACCTACGGCATCCCTTCGCACCGGGCAATGGTATGAAAATCTGGCATTGGCATTCGGACAACGCCCGCGTTGTCCCTACCAGATGCGCTTTACGGGACAGGGTCTGCTCTGTCCGCACCTTGGCAAGGAAAATCCTTGCAATCGCCCTACCTAACCCCGTGAGACGCTTATTTACAACTTTGGTAAGCAATATTTGCACAACCTGAACGCCCTTACCCTGAATTTCCGATACAATAATGCTCACCCATTTTTCTTAAATTCTCAGAACTCAAGAGGCACTGCATGGCGGCAGCAAAGATTCAAGCGAACTATGATCAGTTAGCGCAGATCGCGGCACGGTTTTCTCAGGAAGCAAACCAAACCCAACAACTTTTTCAGGCAGTTCGGGCTTTGGTGGAGCAGCTAGAAGGGGGCGCTTGGATCGGGGTCGGGGCACAAGCGTTTTTTCAAGAGATGCACGAGCTGATGTACCCGGCCCTCAACCGTTTGGGGTCATCCTTAGGGGATGCGGGCAGCGCCACCAAACGCATCTCTGAAGCGCTTCGAGGGGCCGAGGACGAGGCTGGCGCGCTGTTCCGGGGTGAAGGCGACTCTGGAGCGGGGGCGGGGGCAAGAGCCGGCGAGGCCGGTGAAGCAGGCAGCGCCGGGGGCTCTTCAGGCGGATCCTCAGGCGGCGGCGCATCGGGTTCTGCGGGCACTTATACGCCCACCGTGAATCTCTCAGACAATGAATACTTCCGCCCCGGCGGTGATACCCCTGATTCGCATTGGGAACGTAACGATGCCTATGATGAGATTGTGGAGGCAGTGGGGCAGCTTCCCGGTGAGGGCGGCAAGGTGCGGTTCTTCCAAGCGGCGGAACGGGTGACCCGTTCAACCATGCTGGGGGGCACCTCCTTCACCCCAGATTTTGTGATGTCGGAAGAAGCCTTTGCCTTTACCAACAAGGTGGGTGAAGACCTCTACACCTTTAACAAGGGGCAGGCCGAAAAAGTCATCGCGGATCCCTTTAACCTTTATGATCCCAATGGCACGGGGCGCAAGATGGGTTCGGCGATGGAGTTTGACCTGAACTACGTTCACGCCGAACAATCACGGGTGGAAAGCTGGATTCGCTCCGAGTCCGCCGCCGGACGCCTCAACAGCGGTCATATTGTGGAGCTGAGCGACGCCATCAACGGCGATTCGCCCAGCAGCATGGCCCGCGACCTGTTTTATAAAGGCACCAGCCCAGTGGCCGATACCGCCGCCACCGAATGGGCGACCAGTTTTGCCGGAGGACGGCTGGATTTTAACAATCAGAACCACCGAGAAGCGATTGGTAAGGCCATGGTCTTTCAGGCGCACGGATATTCTCAGGCGGACTATCTGAACTACATGCGCACTGGCAAAATGCCCTGATGACCAGCAGGCGCAGCAGTTAAAAACTTTGGGGCATGACTCCCCATGCCCCCTTGGTTATCAACCTTTGAAGACGCCCGCCCCAAAGATTGTTCGCGGTGTCTGGCTGCATCTCCCGCAGTTTAAGGATGAGGGCTGCGATGCGGCTCCTCAAACATAACCGACTGATAAATGTCGATCTCAGCCTCCGGAAGCTGCCACGCATCCGAAGGTAAATTGGCCTTGCGGCATAGGGCGGACAAAAAATCAATCGGGTCAGGGTAGTGCTCCCAGACTTGGGGCAAAAAGGTGCTACGTCTGCCCCCAACCTTCAAAACCACCCCATCAGTACCGGGGCGGAGCGTGTGAAGGAGTTCATCGGAGCAGGTCACCACCAGCGGTTGAGGCGGGGTGAGCACCGAAATCTCGATCACGATCCAAGGTACTTCTTCACTGCGCACGGGGTCAAAACGAGGGTCATTGAAGGCGGTGTGAACGGTCGTCTGGCTCACTTCTTCCGCCAGCGGCTGTCGGGCGGTCAATGTGCCCGTGCAGCCTCGCAGCATCCCGCCTTCAGTGAAGGTCACAAAACAAGCCCGGGGCTGCATCAGCGATTCAGGGAGCTGGCTTTCATCAAGCGTCGGACGCTGCCCGCCGCTGGTGACCACCTCTAGGGTGTGCCGGGCAATGTGAAGCAGGATCGCCTGCTCGTTGGGTGTATAACTATCGGTCATCGCCCCTCCTATGCGGTTTTGGGGATGGGCGCTTACCCCACCTCCACCAGTGTGTGATACTTACGGTTATGGTACACCAGAGGTGCCAGATCGGGGTTGGTCTGGGCAAAGATCACTTCCCCTAAAAAGATGGTGTGCGTCCCGGTCTGGATGCTGTTTACGACCACACAATCAAGCCATACCACCGCGCCCGGCAGAAGCGGGCAGCCGGTTTCGGCGGTGTTAAAGCTGATCCCCTCAAAGCGATCCGTGACGGTGGGATCAAAACCAGCAAAACGCTGTGAGAGCGCTTCTTGTCCCTGTGCCAGCATTGAGATCGCGTAGATTCCTGATTGGGATACCAGATGGTGGGCAAAGGTGTCTTTGTTGAGACACACCAGCACCGTTGGCGGTTCCAGTGAGACCGAGGTGAAGCTGCTCACGGTCATCCCCCCCAGAACCCCATTGTGTAGGGTGGTCACAACAGTGACCCCGGTTGACCACTGGCGCATCGCAGCGCGTAGAACTTGCTGATCTACGGGCATGGTTAAGCTCCTTCGCTTTTGTGGATGATAAAAGTGGGCGCAAGTGACCCCCCGCCCGCAGTGACATTCAGCAGGGTCACTGAGGATAGGCGGGTTAGGCATCCACTCACCGTCCGTCCCTGAAACACATAGGGATCGGCATCCACCAAACGGGGGCTGACGTTGAGTTTGCCGTTGATCACGGTCGGGAAGTTCTCGTACACGGCGTCTACCCGTTCTTGTACCACATAAGGATTCACGAGGGCGCTCTGAAGAGTTTCAGCCCATTCTTCTGGGGTGGTTTCCCAGCCGATCAGGACTCCCTTGCCCCCGTATTCGTCGTTCGGTTTGAGCACCAAACTATCTTGATTCTCTTTAATGAAGGGCAGCAGATCTACTTCCCGCCCATGAAATTGAGTTTTGCGTTCCTCAATAATGCGCGTCCACGGGATGTGAGTCTCAATGGCGATACACTCAGCCTCGGTGAACAAATGAGCATTGCGCTCATCGCTGAGCAGGGCGAAACTCGCCTTTTTAGCCATGAGTTTGGCGCTGAAAGCGTTGGTCATCATCACGGCCCGATCACGCACTGCCTGAACCACAGGGTTATCCAGCCCCATCCGCTGAATCAGCTCGCTGCACAGCACCCGCTTATAGATCATATCGACCCGAAAATCCCCTGCAAAAACAGCCTGATCGCGGTATTCCAGTTCGCGGGGGTCTGCCAGCCGCGCTTTGATCCCGTGTTCTTCAAAGTACTCCCGGATGATCTCATGTTCGTTCAGGGTGGGCACATCCTGCCAGTCGATGATCCCGATCTGGGGCATATACCTCCCTCCGAACTGCTTCCACGCCTCAATCAGGGTGGCCAGCAGACTGCGCATGGCCGTAAAACTGCGCGTTTCATAATACTGCTGGAAGCGTTTCATCACATGCAGTTCTAAAAAGGCATCGGAGAGATGGTCACAATAGCCCATGCCCGCGGGGGTTTCCGCATTGTATTCCACAAAACGCAGCCGCCGGGTCTCTGGGTCAAAAAACGAATCAAGACGAGACGTTGTCCATGGGGCTTCAAAGCCGATGTCGATCCCAAACAGTTCTTCCTCATAAGGTTCGAGGGCAAGTTGTTGCCGCAGTTTGGAGTCAAGCATGGCCGCTTGTTGGGCTTTGGCAAAAGCCTTCAGCAGCACTTCAGTCTGGCGGGTGAGGTATGACCACTGATCCGGGAAATAAAAGTGAGGGCGCAGCACCGTGCAAATCGGGCGGGAGCCAAAGTAGAGTTTGCGCGCCCGAAAATGGGCGTTCAGCGCCGCCTGTGCTTCCAGCGCGACTTGATCATTCAGCAAACTATGGTAGCGCTCAATTGCATCGCGGATCATTGGTTAAGCCCTCTGAACTTTCTAAACCTCAAGGGTGTGCCTGTTGGCCACACTGGCCCTCATCCCCTGCCCCCTCAAGCCCGTTTACGGGAGAAGGGGTTGGTTTCAGCCCTCAATCATCTTGCCCCACGTGTAACGATCTCTGGTGTTGGCGTCCGATTTTGCCAACCGGATACACAGATCGGCCATGTGACTGACACACCAGCCAAAGTGAACCTGCCCCAAAGAGTTCACATCCATATCAGGGGCCGGGTTCATAAAATCGATAGCATAGGGGACACCCCCGGCGATGGCGTATTCGACGGTGTTCATGTCGTAGCCCAAAGCCTTGACCAATTTCAGCGAATCGCTCACGATGCGATCATATAAAGCAGGCGAAAAGTCGTGCTGCTCATGATAATGACGGCTGCGGGGATCGTACTTCATCACATAAACCTGCTCCTGACCGAGGCACATGCAGCGGGCATAGTTATCCCACGAGATATACTCCTGCACCACCATCGTGAGCAGCCCAGTGTTGTTGTAGCGCCAGATCAGTTCATCCAGTGAATGCACAATATACACATCGCGCCAGCCCCCACCATGCGCATCCTTCAGGACACAAGGCATCCCAATGTATTCCGCCACCCAATCCCAATCGAGGGGATAGATCAGGTTGCGCAGACTCTCCTCATGGATAATACCGGGGATATAGTCCTTGTTGGGCAGAACCAGCGTCTTGGGCGACGCCACCCCTAATCGGGTAGCGAGTGAGGCCCCAAAAAATTTGTCATCGGCCGTCCACATGAACGGATCATTGATCACCTTCACCCCTTGCAGGGCCGCATTTTTGAGGTAGGAGCGGTAGTAGGGGACTTCGTGCGAGATGCGATCCACAATCACCCGATAAGGCGATGGCTCATTCATGCGCGTCCCGCCGAGTTTCACGAACTCCGCAATCACACCCTGATTACGCTGATTGACCTCATTGATGAAGGCAGGGGGGAACGACCACTCGCGCCCGACGATCAAACCGATCTTGAGGGGTTCAGGTGCCATCGTTAAACATCTCCGTTGGTTCTGAATAAAGCTATATTGGGGACATTATACCACTTTGAGGGGCGTGCCATTGGGCATTAGCGCCAAAGGGCAGGGCGATTGCCTGAAGTTTTCCTTACCGCGCCGCTACAAAAGTCCCGTTTTTGTAGGATGCCGTTCACGGCGTGCGTCTGCCGCTGCCGGATTTCCTGCAATCGCCCTCGTTTGGGTGACTGGGCTTGTGTCCCCACTCAAAAGTTATTACCACTGGTTAACACTTTAGCAACAAAAACAAGCCATGATGACCTCAACGGGTATCTTGTGGATGGATAACCGGGTTTTCTGCCCATCAAATGTCTGGAAGGAGTGCCGCCGTGAACCGCCGCGAGTTCTTGAGATTTTTGACTGCGGGGACAGGCGCAGCGATGCTTGGCTCCAATGTGGTGAAGGCGCTTGCCTCCCCGGAATTACCTGCACCCCTGCGCACCCCTGCCGCCGCCGCTGACCGTGATCCTGTGTATCATGCGCTTAACCGTTGGGGTTTTGGGGCGCGCCCCGGTCAAGCTGATCTGGTACGGAAAATGGGCTTGGAGGCGTACCTCAACCAGCAGCTTGACCATCAAACCCTTGATGACAGCGATGTGGAGCGGCTTTTAGGAGAGCTGATCACCCTCGATATGACCGCCCCCGAAATGTATGCGGTGGGCAAACGCCCTCAAGAGGTGATCGTGGAGTTGATCGGGGCGACTCTGGTTCGGGCAGTTTACAGTCCACGCCAGCTTTATGAGGTGATGGTCAATTTTTGGTCGGAACACTTCTCAATCTATCACCTCAAAGGGCAGTGCAGCATCCTCAAAACCCCCGATGATCGGGAGGTGGTGCGTCCTTATGCGTTGGGCAAATTCCGCGATCTATTGGGGGCATCGGCAAAAAGCCCGGCGATGCTCGTTTACCTTGATAATGCCCAGAGTCGCAAAGAACACCCCAACGAAAACTACGCCCGTGAACTGCTAGAACTCCATACGGTCACCATTGGCAACTACACCGAGGATGATGTTAAGGAGTTGGCCCGGGTTTTGACTGGGTGGACGGTTCGGCCGCGCACTGGTGAGTATTTGTTCAGCCGCGCCGTGCATGACAGCAGTTCCAAAACGGTGATGGGGGTTACTTTCCCCGCAGGCGGATGGGATGCCGACGGCGAAAAAATGCTTGATCTGCTGTCCCGACACCCCGGAACGGCACGCCACATCGCCAGCAAACTGCTGCGCCGATTCGTTCAAGATGACCCTACTGAAAGCATGGTACAGGCGATTGCTCAGATATTCTTAAACAGCGACGGGGACATCAAGACTGTGCTCCGGGCGATCTTTGCTCTGCCTGAGTTTTGGAATGCGCCACCTAAATACAAACGCCCCTTTGAATATGTGATCTCTCTCTTACGGGGTTTTGATGCGGCCGTTGGCGGAACCCCTGCGGGGCGGCGTAATGCGGTGGGGGATGCGCTCTCTGTGATGGGGCACCTGCCTTTTAACCACCCCACCCCAGACGGCTACAACGACAACGGATCGTATTGGGTGGCAAACATGCTGCCCCGTTGGAACTTGGCCATCGCCACAGCCTACAATCAAGCGCCGGGGCTGCGGGTGAACCTGATACGTGCCGCCACCAGCAAGGGGATCAAACGTGAGTTTGGGGACATCGCTGGTTTATATGTGCAAACCCTTTTGGGGCGTGGTCTGACCGAGGCTGAGTACCAGACCATCTTCAGTTATGCCACCAAGGATGGTGTGCCCACACTGGAAGGCCCGGCCTTAGCCGAGACTGCCGCCTTGATCGCCGCCTCGCCCGCCTTTCAGTACCGTTAGCCCAGACAGGAGAGAAGATCATGACCCAGACCCCTAAAATCATCTCACGCCGGGAAATGCTCAAACGCAGCGCGGCCTTTAGTGCGTTGGCTTCGGCTTCACTGGCATGGCCCCACTGGATGCCCCGGCTCTCATTTGCCCAAGGCAGTCTCCGAGGTGACGTCTTGGTGTGTATCTTTCTGCGCGGGGGGATCGACGGTCTGAACGTGATCGTTCCCCACGGCGAAAACGCCTACTACGCCGCCCGTCCCCGGATCGCCGTTGCCCGCCCCGATGATAACAAAGCGGATAAGGACAAACGCACCCTTGATCTGGACGGTTTCTTTGGGCTGAATCCCCTGCTGGGGCCGCTGCATTCGATCTTCAAGAATGGGCATCTGGTCGCGGTTCATGCCACTGGTTCACCCGATCCTACCCGTTCCCACTTTGATGCCATGAGTTACATGGAACGGGGCACACCCGGCAGCTACAGCCTCAATTCCGGGTGGGTAGGGCGTCACCTTGCCTCCTTTAACACGGAGAATGACTCAGCACTGCGTGCGGTGGGATGGGGGACTGCCCTTCAGCAGTCGCTTCGGGGGTACGTGAGTGCGGTCTCGCTCAAATCCATCGTGGATTATCATCTGGGCGGGCGTGAGGATGCGGCAGCGGAGATGCTGGCTGCCCTAAACACTCTCTACGCCGCAAGCCCGGAGGCGCTCCAAACCGCTGCCACCCAGACCGAAGCCGTGCTGAATATGGTCAGCAAGATCAATGTGGCAGACTACAAGCCCGAAAACGGGGCGAAGTATAACCCCCAGAACGATTACGCCCTTGCCCTGATGCAGACTGCCGCCCTGATCAAAGCCGATGTGGGCATGGAAGTCTCCGCTATTGATCTGGGGGGGTGGGATACCCATCAAAATCAGCTTAACGATCATAACCGTGATCTGCCTGCGCTGGCGGATGGTTTGGCTGCTTTTTACGCCGATCTGGGGGAGCGCATGAACCGAGTGACAGTGGTGATCATGTCCGAGTTTGGGCGACGGGTCGAAGAAAATGCCAGCGCGGGTACGGATCACGGGCACGGCAACATGATGATGGTCATGGGCGGGAATGTGGCCAAGAAACCTGTGATCGCCCAGTGGCCCGGGTTGCAGTTGGAGCAGCTTGATCGGGGTGATCTGAAAATCACCATCGATTATCGGGATGTCTTAAGCGAGATTCTGTCGGTGCGGCTTCAGAATCCCAACCTCGGGGCCGTTTTTCCCGGTTATCAGGCCGTGTTGAGAGGCATTGTGACCGCCTGAAGGTGAGGGGGAGCTTTTCCTAAGAAGCCATTTGAGAAATCACCTTTCGATGATTGACCTCATCCCCCCTTTGCGACCGCTGCACGGTGCC
>JACSRJ010000078.1 GCA_014879835.1 Anaerolinea sp. | reverse complement strand
CCTCAACCCGCACCGTCACTATGTGACCCTGCCGACCTCCACCATCGACCTGTGGATGCCGCTCATTGGAGCCGTGGGGGTGGGGGTATATGCGATGTACTGCCGTCTGGCGCGGGAAGGTCGGGTGCGCGGTTCCGACCTGAAGGGGATGGCAAAGGCAGCCCGCATCAGTGACAACACCCTGCGCAGCCTGAACCGAACCTTGGAACGAATCGGCTTCATCCGGGTCGAAAAACCGGAGGGGGCCCAGCGTCTGCGTCACCACACCACCGAAATTGTGCTGCTGGAAC
Organism: Anaerolinea sp.; assembly: GCA_014879835.1. GTDB lineage: Bacteria > Chloroflexota > Anaerolineae > Aggregatilineales > UBA2796 > UBA2796. The sequence continues at coordinate 8,583 of JACSRJ010000078.1, read as the reverse complement.
CGCCAACAAGGGTATCGGTGGAACTGATCCGGGAATTGGAATGCCGCTCCGGTTATGAAGTACTCGCCCACTGGCTGGTGGAGCCCGGTGAGGCGGAAAATACGCCGTCTCACACACCAGAACCACCGCCCGTTGATGAGGGTGCGCCTTCCAGTGCGCCCATGAGCGTCCCTCCGGTCACTCCCCAGCTTCCACAAGCGCCCCAAAGCGCCACCCAGAGCGTTTCGCCCCGCGCCCTTGAGCGTGAAAATGCGCCGATGAGCGTACCACCTCGCGCCATGGAGCGCCCGAAACCGCCATGGGAAAGCCCTGTGCGCGCTGTCCAGAAGCCGCAAACGCCGATGAGCGCTTCCCTGCACGCCGTAGAGGGCCCAGTGGCGCTGTCCAGCGTCGTCGAGAGCGTATGGCAGCGCCAATGCACGCTCCAGAGCCCGTCCGGCGTCGCTCAGGAGCGCCCCGTAGAAGCGCCCCAGAGCGCGACTCTTGAATCTCTTAGATTGAATCTCTTAGGGAGTGAGAATTCCCCCCCTCCCCCCATTTCCAGAAAACCCATCCCTATCCCTCCGTGGAAAGTAGCAGCGCCAACAAGCGCAGCGCTTGAATCGCTTGGGGAGATGGAAGAATCCGCTCACCCCCTTAAAAGCCCCAAAGCTTCAAGCATTCCCCCATTCCCTTGGCCCGAAAGGTTGAACCCCCCACCCCAAGAGGCAGAGTCGCACCCGGTTGAGCGGCTGCTACGGAGGGCGGGCGAACGATGAGTAAAACCCCCAGAGTCAAGGTCAAATATGTGCCGCCTTCATTGGAGGCAATCGATCTGGTGGCCAAGGCGGTGTGTGAACAGCTTGGGCAGGAGAACCCAGCCTTCCGACCCCCTAAAGTGGTTCAGGATTTGGCGGCGTTTCTGAACCTTATCGCCCGGATTCAGGCGCAGCGGCTCAATCAGAACAGTAGTGCGGATCAGCCGCTTGACAACAAAGCCCAATCCACGTAAGCTGGAGTGCATGAGGCGAGCGCAGGGTGATTGCAACACCACTGCGCTCTAAGCCGATGCACTGCTATTCCCAGCGCACCGACCTCCGACAGACTCTAGCTTGTCGGTGGCTTTTGCGCTACCGATTTTTCGTTTCTATCCAAGGAGTCTGTCATGTCCCGCAAGAAATCCACCGTTCCTGTGTCTCGTACCGTTGCCCTGTGTTACATCCGCCTGTCTCTCACCCGTGATGAAAGCGATCTCGACAGCCCTGAGCGGCAGCGCGCCAACATCTTGGCTGTCTGCCAGAAGCATGGCTGGACACCCGAATGGTATGAAGACACCGACGGGCACCGATCCGGCACCAACGAAAAGAATCGCCCCGGTTGGTTGTCCCTCAAGGCCCGTCTGGGGGATCCCGATGTCGCGGCCGTGGTGGCCAATGATCTTGCCCGCCTGCACCGCAAGGGCTGGCGGGTGGGCAGTCTGCTGGATTACCTTGATGAGCACCGGGTAGGGTTGGTTTTGGCGGCTCCGGGGCGTGATTTTGACTTCACTGGGGCCCAAGGACGCATGATGATCATGCTCATCGCCATGATGGATGAGTGGTACGCCATGGACACCTCTCAGCGCCAGAAGGACAGTGTGCGTTATCGCCGTTCTCGGGGGATTGCCGTGGGACGTATCCCCTTTGGGACCATTCGGGGCAAATCAGGATATCTTGAACCCAGCCCTGATGGGGTATGGCTGTTGCCCGATGGCTCAGTGGTTGAAGGACACCGTGATGAGCGCCCAGCGGAAGACGCAGTTTTTCGAGGTTACTTCGAAGCCGCCGAACGAATTATGCGTCTGTTCGCCGAAAATCGCTACGGACGGCGCAAAATCGCGGTGAAGCTGAACGACGAAGGCTACTGGTTTCGGGATGTGAAGGGAAAACCGCGGCAGTTTGATGATGAAGGGGTTCGAGCGGTTACCGCGAACTGGCATACCTACGGTGGTGTGCCCCTTCCCGGAAAGGCAACTGGACGCAGTGCCAAAACCATGCGGCCTGAGAACATCGCCCTCAACCCTGACCGTGCCCTGATGGACATTGAACTGTGTTACCGGGTAGGACAGGTGCGCCTTGAGCGCTACCGCGAGAAGCAGCATACTGCCCCCATCCATTCCTATGTCTACCCCTTGGTGGGCATGGTCTACTGTGCCCATTGTGCCGCCATCGGGCAGCAAACCAGACTTCAGGGTTATGAGGCCTATCGCGCTCTGCCCCGCTATCGCCATGGGGATCGCCGTCAGCGCTGTGCCGCTCAGAACCGCTCGGTCAAGGCGGATATCCTTGAGGGGGAGTTTGCCCGTCTGGTTCAGGCACTCGTGGTCAAACCGGAGGTTGCCGCCCAAATGACCGCGGTATTCACCCAAGCCCATCAGCCTCAGAACTCCGAACAGCGCCGGACCGAAATCACCGCTGAGATCCATGTCTGCAAACAGCGCATGAAGAACGCTGAAGTCCTGTTTCTGAAGGCGCGCATTGACCAATCTGAACTAGACCGACATCTTGAGGAAAATGAAAACGAGATCGCACGTCTCCAAGTGGAACTCAGTGAGAGTTCCCAGATTCAGGAGATGATCTCGCTCTCGATTACGTTGCTGTCGGAAATGGGGAGCAAATGGAACGAAGCGTCCCAAGAAGACAAACAGGCTTTGGGCAAAAGCCTGTTTTCAGAGGTCGTCTTTGATCTCGATACCCATCGCATCACCCGCTTCACACTGAAACCGTGGGTCGAGCCTTTTCTTCAGGTACATGTAAGTAGTCAGTCGTGCCTGGAGGGGTTCCAGTCCATAACAGCACCATTACCTACCACAAAGTCCTCAATGCGTCACTTCATCGCCCTCCTGTATGGTGAGAGCCCCGCAGACTGGCAAACTTGGGAAAAGTACGAACGCAACGCCGAAATCTACCGCCGTTATCTGGCAGGAGAAGATTCGATGGTGCTGGCGCGAGCCTTTGGGCTGTCAGATCGGCGGGTGCGAACCATTATTGAGCGCGAACGCAACCGTTGTGGGCAATAATACAAAGTGACGCAGCTTCTTCTGCTGAATCGCCGTCATTGATGACCTAAAACCCGTGCCCATTGAACTTCGGAGCGCCCATGCGCCATTCTTTTATGCGTATCCGTCCAGAACTATCACGAAGCTCACCCACTTTCTGGACGGAATGGGGCGCCAAAATTATCGCCCCACCGCTCTGGTCTCTACCCTACCATCCCGCTGAGATCCACGAAATTCATAAGATCCCCGCCGACGTACCCGCGCCGATTGCCCTCCTCCACACGATCCAAACTCGGAAACGCCCCCAACTCTGGCAGGTAGAATAACTCACTCGCGTCGGTCACTTCCTGGTGAAGCCGAATCCCGTCTGCATATTGGGATTTCTATCGGGGGCACGGAAGGTGTCATTGGCTTTATCTTGCTTCCATGCCTGCAATTGGGGTCATAGTAGGGAGTGTGCTAGGTATCTCCAAAATTACACATGTTTTGACATAGTTTGTTAGTTTCCAGGTACCCCGCTGTTTGCTAAGTGAGGCTGAAATGACTAAGTCTTCACAAGAATGCTCCTGGAGGTAGTTTCTAACACTCTCCCCAAATTGCTCATACACTTCACGGGTTACCCCGACCCAGCGATCACGTATCAAACACTCTGTCTCAATTGAATTGCAGCTTATATTCTCTATGAACCGTGAAGTATAGTTGTCAATTGTTTCCCTAACTCCGAACGGTTGTGCCACCAGTAGGCTTTCACTCAAATAGAGGGATAACGATTCGCGAAGTCGTAAGTGCGATGGTGTTCGGAAATAACCGTGCACAATAGCCTCCCAAACACTTGTTAGGTGTTTTTGCGTCTCATCAGAAGGTAATGCGCGAAAATCGCCAGTTCGGTTGTCATGGGATTCAACAGGAAGAAGCGCACATCTAACTATAAGGAAACTCACCAGTCCCAAAACAAACGTCGCACCTATTAGCACTTTCTTGTGAAGTGAAAGACTACTACGCATCACAACCTACTTGTTTGCAATACTTCGGATGATGAGTGCCGCGGTTCTCCCTGTAGACAAGGTCGCAACGATGTTCCCATTGATAAGAAACGGCCCACCCGAATCACCAACTGGAGCCTCATCAACGGTTTTGAAAAGCAATACGCCTGATTCGACAGTGGATACCTCAACGGACTTGATGATCAGTTCCACTGATCGATGATCCGATTTGTCACGTCCTAAATTGTGTACCCAGAAGACATTCTTGCAGTCCTTGACAGTATTCTCTGGATCTAGGTCCATAGCTATAGGACTCATCTGCTGAAACTGTAGCAAATCATCGAAACATAGCACGCTTTGCCCAAAGCTAGTACCCGGCTCCACGACAAAGTTGGAGGGTGGAACTCCCTCATAGAGATCTGCGCCACCATTGCTTCTTATGCGGATATAGCTGGGCACATAGGTGGTTTCGGTGGCACGATAGTGCCCGTGTGTCAGAAAACAATTCTTTCTGCCCTTATATCCTCCAATGAATGTTCCTAAACCAAGATCAGATGGATAAGCTGTTCCTTGGGGCGTAGAAATCGGTTCGCCTGATTGAATTGAAAACTGCACAATCGAGCTAAGGATGCTTTGAGGTGGCTCTGAGCCGCAGTTCTCAGCTGAACAACCTGCGAGTACTGCGAGTCCCAACGCAAACGGGATCGCGCATGTAATCGGGTCTGTACATTGTCCACTGGGGTCAGTCCAGTTAACCGGGTTTTGTTGCGCATACCCATATCGGTTCAAGGATGGTGGGTGATCTAGCGCGCCCTCCACCGGATCCAGACTGGGAAACACCCCCAACTCCGGCAGGTAGTACCGCGCCCGCAGGTACACCAACCCACTCGCGTCGGTCACCTCCCCCGTGAAGCCGAATCCCGTCTGCGGCGTGCCACTTCCCCCAAAGAGATCACCGTAGGTGGGGGAGAAGGCTGGAGGGACAACTCCAGCCTGACAGCCTGTAAGGGAATTACGTTAATCGACCCTCTCGGACATGCCTATTCTCTCTGAGGCATCTATAAATACAAGCCGATCCGACTGAACACCCCAAGCAACAGCTTCAATGGGAACAGTAGAAAGTACAGATGTCAGCGACACGCAGTCGCTAATGGTGTGAACGTTTTCGCAGCGCAAAACTTGGATTTCACCTCCATCCGACAAATATGCTGCCAGTTTGCCGTCTCTGTTCCACCCGACCCACTGAATTGATCTGTCTGGGACAGACATCTTTGAAACCGCCCAAAAACTGAGGTCAGAGAATAGTAGTTCACCCGAATAGGTGCCTATCAGCAAAGCATTATTAGATTGGCTGTACGACGCACTGATAACATCAGAATCCCCTATGTCGAGTTTGAAGTTCAGTACCTCGATCCCTGTTTTGGCGTCATATATTGCCACAGTTCCCCTCTGAGTCACACACAGTAGTTGATTTCCAGAAGCAACGTAGACTACCTTTACAATGCCATCCAATTCTCCTGCCCCAACAGCCCTAGCATATTGGATGCGATTATTCACCATGTCCACGACCTGTAATGTACTTTGAGACGTGCCCAGTGCAATCTGCTTACCATCAGGAGACCATGTAACAGATTGAAGCACGGCAGATGCATTCTGTATCGGTATCAGTCGGATGGGTGTACTCTGTGTGACTGAGAATACTTGCATACCATGCTCTTGTACAATGCCAAGCAGTTGACTATCTTCGCTCCACTGGATGGTGGTCACCCGTCCCAATCTCAAGTCTACGGTTAGCGTGTCTTGCAAATCCCCTTCCTGATTATGGAATTGGACGCTGAAACCCCCAACCACGATGATATTCTCTGCCTTGTTCCAAGCGATTGCGTATGCCCTATCGTACATAGTCCCATCAATGATAGATTCTTGGGTGATTCGCTTTAGAATGACACTTATGGAAACGAAAACAACGATCAGCAATAGCGTTAGACAAGGTACGAACAGTCGTCTTTGCCAATGCATACTGAGGCACTCCCTCCCGGTAGTTGAAAGCTACTCGCACGCACCACAATGCAATTCCCCTACACAAAGTTGAAATGGTCCTAACTGTCCATAGCAGTACAACGGCATGTATTGGTAGTGCTTCGAAAGAATCGACTCATTCATAATCTTGCGCACTGCGCAAATGTCACACAGCTCAACCTTGACTGTGTTCATTCTTAAAGGATGCTCAAATCGGGTTGATAAGAGGTCGATTTCCCACTTGTCCAATAGGTAGCTGAACTCTCGTTTCAACTGCGCCCCATAAGCGTACGCCATTACTTCGTCAAGAAGGGTTCCAGATATCAGTTGATTGTGTTCTCCTGAGTGCCAAAGTTCGTGGGCAAACGAAAAAAGAGGATCTAGGTAGGCTGTCGTCAGTACTGGTTCTGCCCTGTTCAAAATCCGGGATGCACCAACAATCATGCCATTATTACTCTTTACAATGTCATTTGACCATGCAAGTAAAAGAGCACTGAGCTCGATTAAATTCCTTTTTGGAATAAACGAAGCATTGCGAATATCCCGGTCTTGACTGGTAAAATGAATGTAGGTATTCCCACCATGGGTTGCAGCCAATTGTTCCAACATCGAATTAGCCAAGTGCATCGAATACAACCTACTGGTTGCTGCGTTGGGATCCGTTGGCACTGGCTGAATATTCGAAAGTACCAACTCAAAAATGGTTTGAAGGTATTCCTGACAACCCTCCCCAATACAATTCCAAAGTGGTTGGAGTCGGTGCGTGGAACCAAACCTATTAAGGCTATCAGAGTCCGAACAATTGAGGGGTAATGCTGGTCTCTCTCCTATCATCCCACTGGGATCTACCCTATTCACCACATTCCCGCCCACATACCCGTACCGATTGCCCTCCTCCACCGGATCCAAGCTGGGAAACACCCCCAACTCCGGCACATAGTACCGCGCCCGCAGGTACACCAGCCCACTTGCGTCGGTTTGCTCCCCCGTGAAACCGAATCCCGTCTGCGCCGTGCCGCTTCCCCCAAAGAGATCACCGTAGGTGGGGGATGTCATCAGAATTGAGTTGACCGCAGTCTGACTTCCGCGGTCAACTCAATCACACTACTCACTAGCCGTTAGATCATTCCCCGGTTTTTTTCTGAACGGCTTAATGTAGTCATCCAGCATTGTAAGTAGTTCGACCAAGACTGAAGCATTGCGATATATGTAGGCTAAATACTTCATCTGGTTTTCCGTCAGTGTGTCTTGACATTCTCTTTTGAGAATATCGGCAAATCCTCGAATACTATGAACAGATCGACTAAAATCTCGAGTTAAGACTACTAGCACTTCTGTAGGTGTTGATATCGGAAGATTCTCCCGATATTCATCTATCACGCCAAGCCCTATTTTGTCGATATCATCGTCCACTGGACACATTTTTATCCTTCTCAATCACATTCTTCTACAAGATCATCTGTACTGGATCCATCCAAGATGTATGTCGAACCTGATTTGGCCAGTGCTGGCAAAACACTAATCATTCCATGCAGAGGGGAGAACCGATACAGAAATATGTACTCTACTCGCCCCGTTGGAGAAAATGTGGTGCGTTCTAGCCATGATCCTTGCCCAGTGGCTTCAAGAGCATGTTTCCTCACATCAAAATAGCAAGCTGTCTTTATAAGGTCAACACCAAGGATAGCAGCAATGAAACGGCGGTTGTACCCCCCATTGAAAGGCTCCGGTCCGGTAAAAAACACACCTTGATCCAAGGGCGGTCTGGTTCCTACATCACTCGTTTGCACGAGCCATTGAGCATTTTTGATCTGTTGATAACTGCGTCTGCTTGTGTAGTGCCTAACAATATGCTCTCTTTCAGGCGTTGCGGTCTCCGTGGGGCATACCGTTGGGTTCTGCGCCGTAGGCAGCGGAAGCGCCGTAGGAGTAGCAGTGGGCACGACCTGAGTAGGGATCGGTGGCAGTGGCTCTGGAGGTGTTGGTGGACGCCATTCGGGAGGAGCCGTTGGCGGTTGTGGTGTCCTCGTAAAGGTCGGCGTTTCGGGAGTTGGCTCTACCGTAATCACTGGAGGATTTCCCGGATGCACCCGCACCGGGATATCGGTTCCCGGCAACCTGAAGCTCATCACACCAAGAAGCCTCATAAGCAGCAGGAATCCACAAACTGCATCTCCGGCTGGAACAGGCCCATCGATAAGTGCAAGTCCCCCACAAATCGCCTCCAAACCCTGAAGTCCAGAGGGATCGACAACGTTAATCACATTGCCTTTAACATAGCCGTATCGATTCAGCGACAGAGGGAACTCAGGATGACCCTCCACCGGATCCAAGCTGGGAAACACCCCCGACCCCGGCACATAATACCGCGCCCGCAGGTACATCAACCCACTTGCGTCGGTCGCCTCCCCGGTGAACCCGAATTCCATCTGCGCCGTCCCGCTTCCCCCATAGGGATCACCGTAGGTGGGGAGTCAATCCTCATCTTTGAAACTTAGGAACGATCACGGATTCTCTGGATGGCGTATCTGATTGCATCACGAGATGGCAGTTCTATATTGTGTA
>JACSRJ010000158.1 GCA_014879835.1 Anaerolinea sp. | reverse complement strand
GCAGGCGCTGGGCGCGTTCTGGCTGAATATCTGCGCTGTCCGCTGAAGCTTTTTGGGGTCACCAAACCCACCCAAGCGCCGAGCAATCCTCGTGCGACTATGACCGGGCCACTGGTTCCTCATGAACGCGTGGATATGCCCCTCCATGAGGTTCGCCATTTGGCCACCACCATTGAGTACCCACTCGCCCTCAACAACATCTGGTTAGGTATGGCAGGAAATCTCACCCTACGCCTGCCAAGAGAGGCGACGGACAAGGAACAAGGGGAAGCGCCCGCCTTTCATCAGGTGGTGATCGATAAAAACAATCAGGCTGTGCGTTTGATCCCCCCCACCAGTTTGTTGGGAATGTTCTTTAGCGGCTCTGGGCGCAGCGTGCCCTTTGCCCAGATTCGTAATGTGGAGTTCCGGCATACCATCCTACGCGAATCCTCCGCCCAACCGGGCGATGATGGGTTGTCCATTGATGTGACCATCACCACCCATACCTTTGGGGTATACCTCACCCTTCCGACGGAGGCGCTGCTGCTGCTGCGCACCCAACATGTGACTTCCAGTGATTTGCAGCGTCGACGTTTAAAGATGGTTTCCGGGGCCCGAACTGATCTGGACACCTCTGCTACGGACATGACCTACATGCGTGAGCATCAACGGGATCAGAAGATGTTTGAGCGCGTCCGGAACTTTGCCGAGATGGTGGCGATCAGCATCGCGGGCACCTTGGATCGGCCTGTGGTCAAAACCAAGGTTGGTTCAGAAGTATAGGTGGAGACTCACCCCCTATCCTGAAACCGATGCAGACGGGGGTGAGCTTGATTCCATAGCCCTATTGAACAGGTTTCTGAGGCTCTTGGGAATCCGACTCTGGGGTCGCCTCTGATTTTTGGGTTTGTGCTTGTAGTTGATCAACCTGAAGGAGGAAGCTCTGAGCTTCTTCGATGCTGCTGAACTGGGCAAATTTCATGCCAAAGGTTTTCATCATGATCTTGTAGATGAAGGCAAAGAGAGGCTTTAGGCCCACATTTGCCGACCACCCCAGTTTTGGGTGGCGCATCACCCGGCCCAAGTTTTTGAACTGATCGAGCGAACCTTTTGGCATCCCTTCCATCTTCACATAGGTCGAGATGGTATGCACAATGCCCGGACTCTTGTCGAGCATCTCGATAGTCTCTTCTAGATGGCGTTCAAAATCCTCAACCGAGAGTTTGCCTATATGGTCAACCAGCATGATTTTGTCGGGCACAAGCCACGTTTTAACAATGGGCATCGGCACTGCTCCTTAAAACAACTTTTGGTAAAAGGATGGCAAAAATCCGGATGCTAAAGGCACAAGTGCACCCCTTAGCCGCCGTGTAACACCTTTCGCTGATTCCCTTCAACGTCAACGGATACCTTCCATACGCACCTTGGCGCGGGTTCTCAAAGCGCGCAGCCAATCTGGGATGAAGGCAAAGAGAGCGATCACCGCCGCCAGCCATATACTGCTAAAGAGGGGCTGGTTGGGAGATTCCTCTCGGAAGAACATCAGTGGGGTATAGACTTGACCATCCACCATACTGAGGTGGGAGAGGTACAACGCCACGGCCATGCCCGCACAGCCTGCCAGTGCCCGCAGCCATGCCCGGCGGCTGATCCCCGAAACGAGTGCAAAGCCAACAATGAACAGGACTGAGGGGAGGAGGAACCACCCCCAGTTCTCCACTGGCTCCGTGTCAAAATAGTAAAAGCGGCGCATGATCAAAAAGGCGACGATGGACAATCCACCGCCGAGAACCAACCCCAGCGTGATCCGCGCTGCTGGATTCCAAGCCCGAAGGCGTGCCGGGGGTTCAGTCGCAAAGAGAATCACCACCCCAAAAAGCACCCCATACAGCGCCCCCCCGGCCAAACCGTTTCCCACCGCCTCAGTCACGAAGCGCGCACGGGTCTCTGGCGTCCCCCACTGGATCACCACCAGCAGTGTCCATCCGATCAGGAACCCAAGCGCCGCCCCTGCAAGGCGCGCCAGAAGCCCCGGTTGGAAGAACTGACGCACCGTCAGAGTCCAAAATGCCCGCAACCGCAGTCCGGAAGCGATTCCCGCAGGTAGGCTGTTGGCAGTATCGCGCACCCGAATCAACGCTTCAAAGGCGGTCGCGCTGCCTTTTGTGGCCTGCTCTCCGATCTGTTTGGCAGCGACGCTTGAGCGCAGTCGAGCGACGGCTCTAGCGGCGGCATGGCGCACCTGATGGTTAGGGTCGAGGGCCGCAAGGTTTGCCAAAATCGCGTCAATTTCCGGGCTGTATGCAATGTCGCGCCAAGTTTTGGGCTGCCCGCCTCTTTTTTCGAGTAGAGCGATTCCCGCCAGACGTACCGCGGGTTCTGGCTCTTTTGACATGATGGTCGCTACTCGGATGGGGATCGCAGGCGGGTCCGAGTCTTGAATATCCATCAAATGTTCAATGGCTCGCAGCCGTGCTGTAGGAAGCTCACTGGAGAGGGTCTGAAGGGTGACCGCACGTCGATCTGCTGGGTTTATCACTTGTCCCCACCAATAATCGAGGCTGTAGCCGTGTTCGAGTGCCCCTCGCAGCATCAACCTTACAGCCGCATCGCTCATTTCGATCCCGATTTCGTCACCCACCCGATAAAAGGAATCAACGTACTTAAAATCTTCCTCATAGAGCCGGAAACGCCCCGCACCATCAGCCCACTTGCTGAGCGCATTCTCAGCGATACGCACGGCCTCAATCGAAGCCTGTACCGCTGGATCAGTGCTGGGCAGGAGCATGATCAGCCCTTCGTCTTCTTCGATAATCGGCGCTAATTCAGGTTGTTTCGCCGCCACTTTGAGGTCTTCGAGAAGCATCCGCGCATTGGGGTAACGATCTTCTTTGTTGAGGGCCGTCGCTTTACGCAGCACCTCCGCCACTTTATCGGGAATATTTTCAGGAACAGGCAGGGGCGCGTAGCGGGTCAGTTGGGCCAAATTCCAATGCTGTCCATCGGCACTGCGCGGAATTTCGCCAGTAAGCAGTTCAAAGATCAGCACCCCAAAGGCGTAGAGATCAGAACGGTGATCGACCGGCTCACCCCGAAGCTGTTCCGGTGACATATAGGCCAAAGTGCCAGAGCCGCTGGTTGACGTCGAATCGCCAGCAGTCACCGACAGCCCAAAATCTGCCAGATAGGGACGTTTTTGGGCATCAAGGAGAATGTTCACGCTCTTGATGTCACGGTGAATGATGCGCCGTTCATGGGCCATATCAAGGGCATCAGAGAGCGGCTCGATCAGTTTGATCACCTGCTGCACATCCAGCCCGCCGTGATCGATCAGCCGGCGCAGAGTTCCGCCCGGCATATAACGCATGATGATGTAGAGCCACTCATCTTTTTGCCCAAAACTGTAGATGGGCAAAATGAAGGGGTGTTCCAGTTCCGCGATGGTTTTGGCCTCCGCCCGGAAGCGAACCGCCTGTTCCTCTGCAGAAACCGTCGCCGCAGAACTCCCACCTCCCGTGATCGGAGCAATCAGGTTGATCGTCTTAATGGCGACAGTTCGTTTTAGCTGCTCATCCTCGGCTGACCAAACCACCGCCTGCCCACCGCGTCCGATCTGTTCGATCAGTACGTAATTTTCAATCCGATCTCCGGGTTTCATGATCGCTCTTTTCCCCTTTTTTGTCGCTTCTCAGTATACCCTGATCTGAATCTGAAGATGCGTCAGGTATAATTTCCGCTCATGAATACTCATACCACTTCTCACCACCCGATTCGGTTGATCGCGGTTGATCTGGACGGAACCCTGCTCAACACCGATCATCACATCACCCCACGGACTCGTCAAGCACTCAGTGTGGCAGGACAACGGGGCATTCAGGTGATCATGGCCACGGGCCGCCCGCGCCTCACCACCATTCCTTATCTGCAAGAGTTGGGCCTAACCACCCCCGGAGTCTTTATGCAAGGGCTTAACATCTACAATGGAGATGGCTCTTTACGCCACAATGTTTTGATGGACTCTGAGACGGTGCGCAAGACCGCCGCTTTTGCAGTTGAACATGATCTGACGGTGATGATCTACAACCACGAATTGATCGCCACCCGCTATCGCAACGCCTTCACGGATATATTGCAGGCGTATCATGAACCGCTGCCCCACGAGTTTGGGGATAAGATCATTGATCTGCCCGATCAACATCCGGTGAACAAGCTGTTTTTCATTGATGACCCATCACGCATCCCTCAGATACGAGCGGCGCTCACGGAGCGCATCGGCAGCCACTCGACCTTGCAGACCTCCATGCCCCAGTTTCTGGAAGTCCTGCCCGCCGGGGCCAGCAAAGGCGCGGGTCTGAAATGGCTTTTGGAAGATATGGGCATCTCCCCTAGCGAGGTGCTGGCCATTGGTGACGGTGAAAATGATATTGAGATGATCCAGCTTGCCCGGATCGGGGTGGCTATGGGGAATGGGAATGCACACCTCAAGGCGGAAGCGGATTACATCACCCTGAGCAATAATGAGGATGGGGTTGCCCATGCGGTGGAAAAATTCGCTCTGGGTTTGTAGGTTCTAAGCTGATGGGACAGGGTTAGGGCAGACTCTGAGCGGTGGTGATCTCCCCAGCATGAACGGTCCACACCGCCGCTTTGGAGAGAAAATCCTGAGTGAAGATATCCGGTTCAGTGGTGGTCAGAATAGACTGGCTGGCATGACTGATGCGCTCCAACAAAAAAGCCCGACGGCGTGCATCCAGTTCCGCGATGAACTCATCTAGTAGCAGCACTGGGCACTCACCCGTTGCGCTCTCCATCCAGCCCATCTCTGCCAGTTTGATCGCCAAAACTGCGGTACGCGCCTGTCCCCGTGAACCATATAGACCCAGATCGCGCCCATTGACCATAAAGCGCAGTTCATCACGCTGAGGCCCAACAAGGGTGATTCCCCGATGTAGTTCCTCACGCCGAGTCTGGGCGAGCGCTTCCCGGTATTGGGGTTCGATCTCGGCTGGCTTAAGCTGACGATGGAGATCAAGCCCTAAGACGCTGAAAGATAACTGCCCATCGGCTTTGGCAGTTGGGGCAAAACTGGGCTGATAGATCATCTCCAAAGTTTCATCCCCGCCGGTGAGTTCGCGGTGAACTTTTTGAGCCAAAAGCTCTAGTTCCCGCAGCAGACGCTGCCGTCCTGCAATGATCACACTGCCTGCACTCACCAGTTTATTATCCCAAAACTTGAGTTCGTTGAGGCTGCCTTGACGCTCTGCAATGCGGCGCAGCAGGGCGTTTCGCTGCTGAAGGGCCTGATCAAAGGTCTGGAGAGCCTCCGCATAACGAGGATCACTCTGCGCGAGGGTAATGTTGAGGTAGCGCCGACGATCCGTGGGGGAGCCTTCAATCAGGGCTAAATCTTGGGGCAAAAACATCACCACGGTGATTGCCCCCAACAGATCAACCACCCGCTTTTTAACCCCATTTACCTTAATATCTTTACGAAAACGTGCCCCCTCTTGCGAATCTTTGTAGATGGTGATGTCCAGACGGGTGATCACTTCCCCTTTGCCTCGCACTTCCGCACTGATGCGGCTGTAAGGGAGAGCATCATTCTCAGCGCGCCAGTTCATCAACTGCCGATCCGAGGCCGTCCAAGGGGAACGGGCCGTAGCTAAATAGTAGATGGACTCGATCAAGCTGGTTTTCCCCTGAGCATTGGCCCCGCACAGAAGCAGGGCCCCGGAAGGCAGAGCCAACTCCAACCGGGAGTAGTTGCGGAAGTTTACCAAAGAGAGGTGCTGTAAACGCATAAAGGGGGTGGGTTACTTGATCAGGGAAAGGGCGTTGATCGCAGGCTTAAAAACAGTCACATCGTAGTAGGGGAACTGATCCTCCCGCGCTTGTGCACCCAGATAAATCCAGCGTCCACCTTCTCCTTTAATCAAGACGATCAGCAGTTCGTTGCCCCGTTCAATGCCCTCCACAAAGGCCGCCGGGTATTGGGCACGGGTATAAGGTTTTGCGGCAGTGAATCGGGCCCTATCTCGGTTAATGACCTTGATGAGAGCATCTAACTGTGCTACCGGATCATCCAGATCGGTACGGAGGGTGAGTTGGCGGCTAAAAACCTCCAAAGCATCAACTACGCCGTATAAAAACGGGCCGGCGGTTGAGGTGGTGTCAGAGGAACCATCGGGGGAGAGGACAAAACTATGATCGTCCTTCAGGGCGGGTGCGTGCCAGTTCTGCGGGGCCAGAAGGGTGATCCCCAAAGACTCGATCTTTACCGTGTTGAGGGTGGTCACTGTGGGTGGGGCAGCGGGAACACCTGTGGGGGCGGCTCCCATTTTCTGGATGAGCAGGGCCCCCAGAAAAAGAATGCCAGTCACAATGCCCAGCAGTGGCAGCCAGCGCATCCGATAAATGGTGGGGGATTCGGTTTGCATGGGAAAATTTTACTCTGGAGCCTCTTGTCAGGACTTCTGAATCACAAAACGGGCCCGTCCGTCGGGCAGGATTTCAGTGCGGAGCAGCGGGTAGTCACGGGCTTCGCACCAGTCAGTCACCTTAACGACTGCATCGGGATCGCCGCTTACAAACTCGAAGGTCTCCCCAGAAGGCAGTTTTGCCATACGACTGGATAAGTACAGCAGCACCTCAAAACATATTTCGAGATCAGACGCGAAATGATCCCCCGGTTCCGCCATGACTTCACCCTAAAAACGGATGCGCACTTTTGAAGGATCATCGGCGACCCATGCCACATACATGATCCCGTCTTTTACCTGAGTTTCAAAGGTGCGCAGCATTTTTTTCTGTTTGATATCCTCAAGCATGGGCATGGGCCAGTTCTGGACTGAACCATCACGCAGATCAAATTTGCTGCCATGCAGCGGACAGGTAATGATACACCCCTCCACTTTGGCGTCCTTTAGGGGATAAAGCATGTGAGTACAGTAACCCTGCACCATGTATGCTTGATCATCACAGCGGGCAACCACAAAACGTTGACCATTTACCAAAATATTGATCGCCTTACCGTTAGGGAGGTCAATCACGGGACAAACCTTAACCCAGACTTTTTCAGGCATAGTAGTACTCGATGATCTCTAAAGGAATCCGGGCAAAAACGAACGTTCTATGGTGTTCATTTTAGCAGGTTTAGACCGAGAATACAACGATTCGAGCGAGGCTGAACCCAGCGGAAAATCTCAGTGCGGGTGCATCTTTGGGATTATCAGCAACATGCCTGCACGCGGCAGAAAGGGGAATCAAGACTTCGAGGGGTAAACCCCTCAGACTCCCTGATCTGGGGTTGCGGGGGATGCCCCTGTGAAAGATTTTCCCCCTCTCTCAACCGCCGCTTCGCAGCTATGAGAGGGGGAAAAGGGGCGTGAGGGTTATCTCTCAGACTTCCCATTAATTAATAGGTCAATCTCCCTGCCTGAGACTAGATGGCCGAGTGTGATCAACCCTCTTAAGCTGGCGATCAACGCCCACAAACCAAAGTTTAGGGTTCGCTGATCAATTGGTAGATGCTGCCATTGGCAAAATCCAGCAAATAGACCTCTCCAGCCTCATCTTCACCAAAAGAACTGAGTGGGAATCCGGTGCTGAACAGTTGGGCCATTTCCCACTGCCCTGCTGAGGTTTCCTTAAGGGCCCAGATACGTCCAGAGCCAAAATCACCAAAAAAGTAGTAACCCTGAAGAGCCGGATACTGTGATCCCCGATACACGTAACCACCTGTGATCGAAATCCCCATCTCGTGGTTGTACTCAGCCACAGGCAGCACCAGCCCGGTCTGATTACAGTCGCGGCGGGGTTGGAAGCAGTGCGATCCCTCCATGACATTCCAGCCGTAGTTGAGGCCGCCGGGTGAACCCTGCTTTTCGACACTCACCTCTTCATAGCTGTTTTGCCCTACATCCCCTACATAGAGATCACCAGTAAGGCGATCAAAGGAAAAACGCCATGGATTGCGCCAACCCAGTGACCAAATTTCAGCCAGCCCTGCATCGCCCGTGACAAAGGGGTTATCGCCCGGAATCAGATAGGGAGAGCCGTTCACATCAATGCGCAGTATCTTGCCCAACCATGTTTTGGAGTCCTGCCCCGCCCGTAAGGGGTCACCGGCGCTGCCCCCATCCCCAATGCCGATGTAGAGGTATTTATCGGGGCCAAAGGCAATCATCCCGCCATTATGGTTTGGGAAGGGTTGGTCAAAGCTCAGCACTTCCCGAGCGGTTGTTGGGTCTGCCTTGTTGGGGTTATCACTGCTGACCCGATATTCGGCCACCACAGTATCGCCGCTGCGGTTGGTATAGTTGAGGTAAAACAGCCCATTGTTGCGGTATTCAGGGTGGAAGGCCAACCCCAACAAGCCCTGTTCATACCCTGATGCGCCAACGATGTCGGTAATCTCAAGGAAGGGATCGTTTAGGAGTTTCCCATCTTGAATGATCTGGACACGTCCAACTTTTTCAACCACAAAAATCCGTTGGCTGCCATCACCTGCATGGGTTAAAAAGATGGGCAGCGAAAAGCCGCTGTAGACCTGCCGGATACCTGCTTTAAAACCCACTTGGAGAGTCAGATTTGCCGGAGGTGCATAATCATAATCAACAGAGGCCACAATGCGAGTTGCCAGCGGTGCCGCCAACAGCCCCAAAAGGATGCCTCCCAAAATTGTGAATACAAGTTGAATCATACGTTTCATGGTGTAGGTTCACTGTGAACTATTTTCTCTTTGTTAAACCGTACCAAAACCTAGTGGGTTTGCAAAGAAGGTAATGATGAGAGGTTCTTGAATGGATTTTTGTGTTGTTGGAGGTCAGCCCCCAAGCAATAAAAAACGACGGGGGTGTGCCGTCGTTTTGATGTGTGATATAAGCTGGGGGACCTGGACTCGAACCAAGAACGACAGGGCCAGAACCTGCTGTTTTGCCGATTAAACTAT
>JACSRJ010000351.1 GCA_014879835.1 Anaerolinea sp. | reverse complement strand
AACCTTGTCGAACTTGTCAATGATCCCCTGTGCCTCGGCCCGAATCTGCATCAAGATCGGGTCAGCGGTACGTCCCGAACTGGTCTCAACGACTTCCACCCGTTGAAGGACGCCCATCCACACGGTGCGGGCACGGCTCACATCCTCAAGACTGATCATCCGCGCCTGTTCTGCCGCGGTGACCACTTCCTGCACCTGCTGCTCAAACTGAGTCATGTCAAATTGCGAGAGCCGCAGTCCAACGATCACAAATACGATCACCACCGGCACCAGAATCGCAAGGGCAGCGGCGAGCATGGTTGGGATGTGAGGGCCACTTTCGGTGGTGGGTTCGGGCAAAAGCCGATCCACTCCGCGATTGATCATCTGCCCGACACGATTCAATCCAGTGCCGATCCGTGCCAGAAAGTGCGGTTGGGCTGCCCCTACCGCCGAAGAATCAGTTTCAACGAGCGCTTCTGTCGGAGATGGGGCGCTCTCCACAGGCGTGGATGTGAGCCGTTTGGGTTGCGGCGGATTAAGGGGGATGCGGATTGTGCCTGTTTGCCGCTTAGGAGGCTTAGGCGCAGATTCAATAATGGTATTGGGAGCGGAGGTGCTGAGCGCATTTTTAACCGCAGTCGAGGCGATGGGATCGGGCGTATCCGCCGAGACGAACTCAATGACCATCGCCTGAAGAGCCACCGGATTGAGCGCCTTCACCCCGTCGATGGTTCCAGTCAGCCCGCCTTGCTCAAAGGCTTGTTCTAACTGCGCGGGTTCGTTGTGGCATAACCCCGTATCCGCCATCAAGAGGACATCACCGGGGGCGATTTCGTAGCGCGCAAGGC
This sequence comes from Anaerolinea sp., assembly GCA_014879835.1. Classification (GTDB taxonomy): domain Bacteria; phylum Chloroflexota; class Anaerolineae; order Aggregatilineales; family UBA2796; genus UBA2796. The sequence continues at coordinate 8,190 of JACSRJ010000351.1, read as the reverse complement.
GAACTTCAGGGGTGGATTCCATCCCCAATTGAGGTACTTCAGGGGAGAGCAGATCAGTAGGGAGGTCCGGCAGTACGGTGAACTCTGTGCCACGTTTGATCAAACACAGCGCCGATCCGGCCCGCGCCAGATACACCTCGTGCCCCCTCAACACCAGCGCAGACATGCTCACGGAAAGGCGTTTATTGGCCGCGGCCGCATGATCCAGAAGCTGGGTATTGATGGTGTGAATCACCTCACGCAGCCCACTGGTGACACTGCCAGTGCTGCGAAAGTACTGATCCGCAGCGTAACGAGCCAGATTGTTATAGAACTCCGCCTCTCCCTGCGTTTTGCCTGCCGGGGCGATCAAGGTGAAAAAAGTGTCACCTTCTCGTCCCCGGCTGACCTTTCGTGGAGGCAGTTCTACCACGGCTCCCGGTGGGGCAGAACTAACCGCCCGCCCTCCCACGATGAGCATATACCCAACGAGCGCTTCAAGTTCGTCATTCATGACCTTCACCCCATTTCAAGCGGGCATTTTACCGAATGGCATAGGGCTATCCAAGGGGGGGCAAGAGGTGAGGCGAACTCAGTTGATCCTAGAACCACTTACCCAAAGCCGGCCGTACAAGGGACGGCCCGATTGGCCGCCCCTTGTCATAAACACAGGGTAGGGTCAGAGCGCCCTTAAAACTGCTCCAAAAAGCGCAGATCGTTGCCCCAGAAGTAACGAATGTCATTGATCCCGTGCTTGAGCATGGTGATTCGCTCTGGACCCATGCCAAACGCAAAACCGCTGTGAACCGTGGGATCATAACCACCGTTGCGCAGTACCACCGGATGAACCATGCCGCACCCGGCAATTTCCAGCCAGCCTGTGCCGCTGCACACCGAGCATCCTTTGCCTTCACAGAGCATACATTCAACATCCACTTCCATACTTGGCTCTGTAAAAGGGAAGTACGATCCCCGGAAACGCACTTTGCGATCTTCCCCAAAAATGCGGCGGGCAAACGCGGTGATCGTGCCTTTGAGGTCACTGAGGCGGATGTTATGCCCTACCGCCAACCCTTCAACCTGATTAAATTGGATTTCCTTACGAGTCGAAATTTGCTCGTAGCGGAAACACATCCCCGGCAGGATGACCCGGATCGGGCCGGGGGCAAAACGACGCATGGCATGAATTTGCCCCGGCGAAGTGTGGGTGCGCAGAATCACCCCCGGGGTGGTGGTGTGAAAGGTGTCCCACATGTCACGGGCAGGATGATGAGGCGGGATGTTGAGCATCTCGAAGTTGGTTTGATCATCTTCCACTTCACGGGTGCGGAATACCTGAAAACCCATATCAGCCCAGATCGCGTAAATTTCGCGCAGGGTTTGGGTGGCAGGGTGAATCCCGCCCGTAGGAGTAGGTCGTCCGGGTAGGGTGACGTCTATTTCACCTTCTTCTAGGCTCTTAGCTAGTTCCCGCTGACGAATCAGATCGGCCCGCTGGGCGTAGGCGCTCTCCATCTCGCTCTTGATCTGGTTAGCGCGCTGGCCAAAAGCGGCCCGATCTTCTTTAGGGAGCTGCCCTACCGAGCGCACCAGAAGCGTGATCGCTCCCTTACGCCCAATAAATTTATTCTCCCAGTTTTCGAGCGCCGCGGCCTCGGTGATTTCTGGGAGCGCGTTTTTTGCCTCGGTGTAAAGCCGTTCCAGTTCTTGAAGGGACATCCTCAACGCCTTTCACAAGGAAACCGTGGTTATTATAACAGTCTGCTCCTTCTCCCGGAAGATGAAGTCCGAGGCGGGGCAGGGCAGCCGCACCCAACCACTACAGGTCGGACTGATGCACTTCTGATTGCCCACTTACCCCGATCACCCCGCCGCCTTTGCTATCTCTTATGTTTTCTCATCCAAATGATGTAGGGCTGATCCTTTTGTGCAGTCGCAATTCACCTCCTGATCGGATGATTTTTGTGGGGTTTTCGCCTATGCTGATCAAAAGAAGGAGGATAGGGTGCTTCTCGGCCGGGAGTAGGGCTGATGGAACGAGTTATCCGTGTGATTATTGCTGACAACAAATGGCGAACCCGACAGAGTCTGCGGGCGCTTCTGGAAAATGTTCAGACCTTTACCGCAGATGCTGAGCCAGTACGGATCACGGTTGTGGGGGATACCAATAACGGTCAAGAGGTGCTCAAACTCGTGGAGACCGTGATACCGCATGTGGTCGTGATGGATGTGACCATGCCCGGTATCGATGGACTAGAAGCGACCCATCTGATCAAAGCCCATCACCCCGGCATTCGGGTGATCATCCTCACTCTTTATGACGCCCTGCGTACAAGCGCCGCAGCCGCAGGCGCAGACGTTTTTTTAGTCAAAGGCTGCCCCATTGAACATTTGATCAAAGCCATCGCCGCTTATCACAAGGAGCAGGTGGCTGAATAGCGAGGGGAACGTGAACCTCGAAGTCACTGTGTTCATTTTATTACTCGTGGGCGCGTCCCTTTGTGCCCTGATGGCCATCAGCGCGCCCCAACTGCTCACCTCGGCCCTGTGGCTTGCAGCCGCAAGCGTCCTGAGCGCGCTTGTACTCTATGCTCTGTCCGCGCCCACCATGGCTATCCTCGAACTGAGCGTGGGCGCTGGATTAGTGACCATTCTTTTTGTGTTTGCGATCCAGTATGAGCAGTCCGACACCCCTGCCTCACCGCCTCTGATACCTCGCTTGATCGGGTGGGGACTGCCTCTAGCCGCGCTCATCCTTACGGGCGCACTGATCTTGCCTCTACCCACCCCAGAACAACCCGCAGTCGAGGTCGGTACCTTTGCCACGCTTTTATGGGGATCCCGGGCTTTAGATGCGCTCATACAGGTGGGGCTGATCTTCGCCGGAACCTTAGGGGTTCTAGGGATTCTCAGCAGTCGAAAGCAGGTGAGCATGGTTACTGATACGGCTGATACAGCACAGCCTGACCGTGCACCGCTCCCTGCTCCGCCAGTGCTAGAGCCCACGCTGGAAGGACAAGAGCCGCTATGAACACACCAGCAGTTGCCTTTGTAGGTGCATTGGTTCTGGTGGGGATCGGGCTGGTAGGTACCCTCACCTGCCGCAATCTGATCAAGGTCGCGGTTGCCCTTCAGATCATGATGAAAGGGGTGCTGATCGCGCTGGTTGCAGCAGGGGCGGCGCAGGGGCAGATCAACCTTGGCCAAAGTCTAGCCGCAATTGTCCTCGGCGTAGACACCATCGGCGCGGTGATCTTGCTTGCCCTTTCAGTTCAAGTGCGGCGGCGCTTTGGCACCTTGGATGTGAGCGCCCTTTCCCAGCTACGGAGGTAACCCACATGAATCCGATCCTGACCGCCCTGCCCATCCTGATCCCGTGGATTGGGGCGCTGGTGATCATGGGGCTGCATCGTACTAGGGTTATTCACGGGGTAGCGGTGGGCACGGCAATCTTAAACGGGATTGGGACCCTGCTCCTGATTCCCCTCAGCGCCGAACATGCCCAACTGCTGATCCCGGCGGGGCAGTTTTGGGGCACATGGCGCTTCAGCCCTGATTCGCTCAGCGCCTTGCTGAGTCTGATCGCGGCGATCATTGGGGCGCTGGCAGTGATCTTCTCAGTGGACTACATGCACGGCACAAACAGCGCCGACTTGAAACGTTATTACGGGTTAGTGCTGCTGTTTATCGGGGGCATGTCGGGGCTTGTCCTCACTGATCATTTGCTGCTTCTGTTTTTCTTCTGGGAACTGGTGGCGCTGTGTTCGTTCGCCCTGATCGCCTATTACCCCCATAACCCAGCCGCGGCCGCAGGCGGGGTAAAGGCGCTGGTGATCACCCAGATCGGTGGTATCGGGCTGCTGATCGGGATTTTGGCGGTTGGGGGCACAGCGGGGGACTTCAGTTTTAAGGCACTTCATTCAAGCGCTCTGACTCCCACCCTCAAAGCCGCTGTCGGGTTCGGGTTCCTGATCGCGGCGGCGGCGAAGTCGGCCCAATTTCCCTTTCACAGTTGGCTGCCCGATGCGATGGAAGCGCCCACACCCATCAGTGCCCTGATCCACGCAGCCACGATGGTCAATGCAGGGGTGTACCTAATGCTCCGTTTTTACCCGGTCTTTGTGGATCTGCCGGGCTGGACGGACTGCCTGATGCTGATCGGGGTTGTGTCAGTGCTCATGGGCGGCCTGATCGCCCTGCTCACCGACGATCTCAAACGAGTGCTGGCCGGTTCAACCATCAGCCAATTGGGTTATCTCTTTTCTGCGGTAGGGGCCGGTGCGGGCGCGGCTGCGGAGTTCCACCTGCTCAACCACGCGATCTTCAAAGGGCTTTTGTTCTTGGGCGCGGGTGCGGTCATCCATGCCCTTCATACCCGTGATATGGGTCACATGGGGGGCGTGCGCCGGGAAATGCCGCTGGTCTTTGCGACCTTCCTGATCGGTTCGCTGGCGCTGGTGGGGGTGCCCATCTTGAACGGTTTTTGGAGCAAAGAACTGATCCTTGAAGCCGCGGTCAGTCATGCCCCCGGTTGGATCACCGGGGCGCTGCTGCTTGGGGTGGGCATCACCGCCCTTTACACCTATCGCATGGTGCGGCGGGTCTTTTGGGGGAGAGCGCAGGATCGAGCGCCAGTACATGAGGCCCCGCTGGGCATGAAGATCGCCTTGATCACCCTTGCGGGCGGGGTTGTGCTCAGCCCGCTGTGCCTGCCCGATCTGGGAGTGGTGATTACGGAGGTGCTGTCCGCCCCTGTAACCTTGCTGGCACTGGGGATCATCCTTTTGGGCGCGGGCATTGGGTGGCTGCGGCTGCCGATCTCGCTCTCCAAAGGGATGCTTCAAGCGCTTGATCGAGGATTAGGGTTGACGCCCCTCAATAGGATCAGTGTACAGCTTACCAACCTCAGCGCTGAAGGACTGCGCGGGCTGCATACTGGGGTACTCACCCTCAATCTGGCCGCGGTGGTGGGGGCGCTGACCCTGTTGATGATCATCCTGCTGGTGGGAGGCGCACTGTGAACGCTGTACCTGCATTCGTGTGGCTGATCGCCCTGCCTTTTGTGGGCGCACCGCTGGCCTACTTCTCCCGGCGGCGGTGGGTGATCTTTGGGATTATCGGGGCTTTGTGGGTGATCTTTGGGCTGCAACTGCTTCAGCCGCGATCAACCCATTACCGCGTGGGCGAGGTGAATTTGGGTTTGGATGGGGCCGGGGTGCTGCTGGCAGGGTTGGCGCTTACACTGGGAACCTTGATCGGGGTCTATTCCAGCGCCTATCTGAAGCACGAATCAGGCCGGGCGCGGGATCGCCATGATGCCCTGCTCCTGATCCTGATCGGGGCCCTGCTTGGTCTGGGCTGCGCCACTGACCTGTTTAACCTGTGGTTGTGGCTGGAACTGCTGAGCGGCTCCGCGTGGATGCTGGTCGCCTTTCACGGCAATCGCCCCGCCGCCCTTGAAGCCACTGTGAAGTATGTGACTCAGAGCATGGTAGGGTCGGCGCTGTCCCTGATCGGAGTGGCCCTTACCCTGTGGCAGGTCGGCTCGCTCGATCTGGCTCGGATCAGCACGGCGGGCTCATCGCCCCTGCTTCTCGCCGCGGGCGGCTTTCTGGTGATCGGGATGGGCTTAAAGGCGGCGCTGGTGCCCCTTCACACATGGCTGCCTGACGCGCACTCACAGGCCCCCAGCGGGGTGAGCGCGCTGCTTTCCGGGATCGTGGTGGAGGCGGCACTGGTGGCCCTGCTGCGGCTTCTAGGGGCGCTGGCAGCGGTGGAGTTTTCGTGGGGGGCGCTGCTCATTGGCTGTGGCTGCTTGAATCTGATCATGGGCAACCTGATGGCCCTGCGCCAAAGTGAAATCAAACGGATGCTGGCCTACTCCAGCGTGGCGCAGGTCGGTTATATGCTCATCGGTTTTGGGATCACCGCGCTGAGTGGCGATCCCGGCGGGGCACAGGGGGCGTTTTTCCACCTGATCACCCATGCCCTGCTGAAAGGCTTGGCATTCCTCGCCGCCGGGGTGATGGCAGTGGGACTGGTCCGTCCGCTGACTCTTGCCGATCTGGGGGGTGGGGCAAAACGCGCTCCGCTTGCGGCGATGGCCCTCAGTGTGGCCGTTCTGGGGCTGGGCGGCCTGCCCCCGCTGGCGGGCTTCATGTCCAAGTGGCAGATCTTCGTGAGTGGCTTTGCCGGGTCGCCGGGGTGGGTGCAGGCGGTGGTGATCTTTGCCGCACTGAACAGCGTTCTCTCATTGGTCTATTATGCACCGGTGGCCCTTGCCCTTTATCGTCAGACAGATACAACCGCCACAAGGGTGGCGCAGCCTGTGAGTTTCTCCCTGCCGCTGCTGGTGATGCTCTTGGTGTCTCTGCTACTGGGGTTTGTGCCCGGATTGATGGAGACGCTCACCGGGGAGGCGGGCGCTGTGTTGGGATCGCTGTGGGTACCCTAGAAGGATCGGGAGGATCAGGCGCATGGAACCTCAAATGATCTCGCTGTTGGCACCACCCCTCGCCTTTGTGGGCTATGCAGCCCTGATCGGGCTGATCTTCGCCCTCAGCGGGCGGATCACCCGTGCGGTACGGCGGGGCGCAAACAGCCCTGAAGCCTACTCTGGCGGCGAACAGGTACGCACCGAGGCCGCGCCGGGGTATCAGCAGTTCTTTAGAACCACCCTCTTTTTTGCCCTGCTCCATCTAGGAGCGCTGATGATCGGGCTGAGTGATCTCTCTGTGGGGGTGGGGCTGTATGTGCTGGGGCTGATGGCGGCCTTGATGGCGGTGGCTGAAGCTCAGGGCGAGGAAGGAGGGGAGGAGGCATGAACCAGACTCTCAAGCCTGTCAACCCATGGCGTGAGGCCTTTGATCAGGTGATGCGCTGGGCGCGCACCAATTCCCTGTGGGCCCTTCATTATAACAGCGGCTCGTGCAACGGCTGTGACATTGAGATTCTGGCCCTGTTCACCCCTCGTTATGATGTGGAGCGCTTGGGGATCAAACTTCAGGGCACACCCCGCCACGCCGACGTGCTGGTCTGTACGGGGCCGGTCACTCGTCCTTCGGCGGAAACCCTGAAGCGCATCTACGACCAGATGCCAGACCCAAAGTTTGTGATCGCGGTGGGATCGTGTGCGCTGGCGGGCGGGGTTTTTCAAGGCTGTTACAACATCTTGGGCGGGATCGATCAGGTGATCCCGGTGGATATGTACATTCCGGGCTGTCCGCCGCGCCCAGAGGCGGTCATTGATGGGATTGCCAAACTGATCGGAAAGCTGCGAGGTGAACATGAACACAGTGCTCAAAGCCAGCCTTGAATCTGGGCAAAATACCCTGACCCCTTGGGTGCAGGAAGCGAACACACCCGAACCGTCACGGCTTGATGTGCGCCTTCAAGCCGCAGACCTGAGATCAGCGGCTGAAGCACTGCGCTCCGCGGCATGGGGTACGCTGAGCGCTATCACGGGGCTGGATCAGGGAGAACAGATCGAGGCGCTGTATCATTTCGGCGCGGGTAAGTTGATCTTGACTCTGCGGGTGGCTGTGCCCAAGAGTGATCCCTGTTTGCCCAGTCTTTCGGGGCTTTTCCCCAGCGCTGAACTGGCCGAACGTGAACTGCGTGAGATGTTTGGGGTGGAGATCGAAGGGCTGGCCAACACCGATCATGTCTTTTTGCCGGATGACTGGCGCGCCGGAGATTACCCCCTGCGTAAGGACTTCAGCTACAGCCCTCAACCCTTGACCCAAGCACCCGCAGAACCGCCGGGGCAGACCTTCATCATCCCCATTGGGCCGCAGCACCCGGCGCTTAAAGAACCAGAACATTTTCGCTTCACGGTGGAGGGTGAGATCGTCAAATCCGGGACAGTGCGCCTCGGTTACGCCCATCGGGGGATTGAAAAGGCCGCGGAGCGACGCACCTGGACTCAAACTTTGTACCTGATGGAGCGGGTGTGCGGTATCTGTTCCCATGCCCATGCCCTCGGTTACTGTTTGGGGGTGGAGCATCTGGCAGGGGTCGAAGCGCCGCCCCGCGCTCAGGCGATCCGCACCCTGATCGCCGAAGTGGAGCGTCTGCACAGTCACCTCTTGTGGTTGGGGGTGGCCGCCCACGAGGCCGGTTTCGATACCCTCTTTATGTACGCATGGCGCGACCGCGAACAGGTCATGGATACCCTTGAGGCGATCACCGGCAACCGGGTGAACTATTCGG
>JACSRJ010000352.1 GCA_014879835.1 Anaerolinea sp. | reverse complement strand
CACCAACACCCCGGAGCCGACCTTGGTCATTATGGGCACTTATGAAACCCCCGTCCTGACTCCGGTCACGGCCATCCCTTACCCAATGGCCACCCCTGTGCCTTCGGGGGATGATGTGCTCACCATTCTGCTTCTGGGCAGCGATACGATCACCGAGGGCGCAGTTGCCCGTACTGATGTGATCATTGCGGTGTCCGTCAACCGCACCCGGGGTACGGTCTCGATGCTTCATTTCCCCCGCGATCTGTTTGTGTATGCGCCCAACGACACCATGCGTAAGATCAACACCATTGTCAACGAGGGCAACAAGCGCTTTGGTGAGGGCGGCGGGATCAAGATGATGAAGGAGTCCATGAAGTACAATTTTGGACTGACCATCGACTATTACGCCCGAGTGGACTTTGTGAAGTTTCAGGACTTGATCTTTAAGTTGGGTGGGTTGGAACTTTCGGTGGACTGCGCTATTGAGGGCAACCGCCTCAAAAGCCCTGATCTGGATTACACCAACCCCGACAGCTATGAGGTCTACACCATGAATATCGGGATGCACACGCTCGATCCCTACATGGCGCTTTGGTATGTGCGGGCGCGGGGCAGCAGCAGCGATTTGGATCGGGGGCGCCGACAGATGGAAGTGCTGCGGGCGATCTGGCGTCAGGCGCGGGCAAAGGGTTTCATCGAACAAGCCACCGTTCTGCTCCCTGAACTGCTCGAAACCGTTGATACCGACATGAGCGCGGCTGATCTGTTGGGTCTGGCGCCATTGGCACTCTCCATTGATCCTGTAAACATTCAACGCATCTCGCTTGCCCAGAATGTCCATTTTGTGGAGTGGTACACGGCTGATACCGGCTCCTTTGCGTGGATTCCCAACCTCCCGGCAATTCAGTCCGCAGTGCAGAATTTTGTGCTGCCTCCGCCCCGCAACCGTCTCGGTGGCGAAAGCCCAACGGTGCAGATTGGCGCGGCGCTGGCCTATAAAGGTTATGATCAGGTCGCGGCGGATCGGCTTTCGTGGGAGGGCTTCACGATCCAAATGATCGGCTCCGAAGGGGTGCCCGCCCGCACCGATACGGTGATCTACGATTACACTGGGGGCGCTAAACCAGCGAGCCTCGAAACCTTACGCAAAGCGCTGCGGGTGCATCCCAGCCTCGTCCTGAGTGAGCCAAACCCCAACGCTGACTCCGATTTCCGGGTAGAGATGGGGCGCAGCTACGGTACTTCCTGCTTCTATGGGCTGCCTCAGTAGCCCTAACCCGCACTGTGCCATGCCTTCATTCCCCCGCCCTTTTGCGTGCGGGGGGATGGCATCTTTTTGAGAGCGTAAGCAGCGAACAAAGCACGCCACGCGGCAAAAACGCTTTTGCCGGGGAAGGTTGCGGGGTAGACCCCTCAGACTCCCTGATCTTGGGGTGTGGGGGACGCCCCGCAAAAGTATTCCCCCCTCTCCCAGCCGCGAAGCGGCGGTCGGGAGAGGGTCAGGGGGTGAGGGCGGCGGCCGCATATGCAAACATGCCTTTTGTGACATTCGACACCCCTCCCCTGTTGCCTTGATCACCTCCTTTTGACAGTTCCCGATGCGCGGCTTAAAATTCCGTTAATGTGCGCAGGGCGCGCAGAACCCGACCAATGGTCACAATTAGAGGTTTTGTTTGCCATGAAAGAGTACACTACCGAGTTCATCAGGAATGTCGCGCTGGCGGGACATCAGGGATCAGGCAAGAGCAGTCTGGTCGAAGCCCTGTTGTATACCACCGGCGCGACCACAAGAATGGGGACGATTGCTGATGGCAGCACCGTCTCCGATTACGACGAGGAGGAAAAAAACCGTCAACTTTCGATCAACACCTCGGTTATTCCACTCGAATTTAACGACCACAAGATAAATTTGCTCGATACCCCCGGTTACACGGATTTTCAAGGGGAAATGAAAAATGCCATCCGGGTATGCGATTGCGTACTGGTGGCAGTGGATGCGGTTGCCGGCCCGCAAGTGGGCACGGAATTGGCATGGCAATATGCCGATGAATTTAACCAGCCCATCATCGTGGTGGTCAACAAGATTAATCGTGAGAATGCCAGTTTCAGTCGCGCATTGGAAGCGCTCCGGGTACGGTTCCCCGAATATAAGTTCATCCCGGTGCTGTTGCCCATTGGCGAAGGGACTGATTTTAAGGGCGTGATCAACGTCCTCACTCAAAAAGCCTATTACGGGACAGGCGCGGAACGCAGCGACCCCCCAGCAGAGATGCTCAGTGAGATCGAGAACGCTCATTTGGCGCTGGTCGAAGCTGCGGCCGAAGCCACCGATGAACTGATCAACAAGTATTTTGAGACTCAGGAACTGAGTTTTGAAGAAATCCGCGATGGGATGCGTCTGGCCGCCCGTGACGCAAACCTCAAAACGGTTCCGGTCTTTGTCGCCGCGGGTCAGGCCAATATCGCCACTGCACCCCTGCTTGAGGCTATGCTGGTGTATGTCTCGCCACCTTCGCAGCGCCGGGTTTCGCTTAGCAAGGAAGGCGAAGAACCCCTTGACTTCCTCATGCCCCCTCAAAGCAATGATGGCCCCGTTGCCGCTTTTGTGTTTAAGACCGCCTATGATCGTTTTGTGGGCACCCTCAGTTACTTCCGGGTTTTCAGCGGCAAGCTGGAGAGTGGGCAGAGTTACTTTAATCAGGAGCGGGGACGTGATGAACGCTTCCAGCAGCTTCTGGTGATCCGCGGTAAGGAGCAGATCCCTGTACCAGCCTTGCACGCGGGCGACATTGGGGCGGTGGCTAAGCTGAGCGAGACCCAAACCAGTGATACCATCTGCCGCAAAGATAGGCCGCTGCGCATCCGCAAGCCTTTGTATCCTGCACCGGTCTACTCGGTTGCGCTTGACCCCAAGACTCAGCAGGACGGCACAAAAATGGGGACGGTGCTGACTCAACTTTGTTATGCAGACCCCACTTTGCAGTGGCGGCAGGCAACGGATACCAAACAGGTTGTCTTGAGCGGTATGGGTGACATCCACATCGCTGTGGCCCTCAGCCGGGCTGAACGTTTAGGGTGCGGTCTTACGCCCTCTGTGCCCAAAGTACCTTACCGCGAAGCGATTACCAAAACCGCCAACGGGCATCACCGCCACAAGAAACAAACCGGCGGCGCTGGACAGTTTGGCGAAGTCTTCCTACGCCTTGAAAAAACCGCGCCCGGTGCGGGCTTTGAATATGCCAACGAGGTGGTGGGCGGGGCGATCTCACACCAGTTCATCCCCTCCATCGAAAAAGGCATTCGTCAGGTACTGGATAACGGGCCGTTAGCAGGTTATCCCATCGTGGATGTGCGTGCAGCGGTCACTGATGGCAAAATGCACCCGGTGGACTCCAAAGATGTGGCCTTCCAGATCGCGGGGCGTGGGGCATTCCGGGACGCTTTCCAGCAAGCAGGACCCTGCCTGCTCGAACCGATTATGAACATTCGGATTATCGTCCCCGAAGAAAATATGGGGGATGTGATTAGCGACCTGAGCACCCGTCGCGGACGTGTTGGAGGCATGGACTCAGAAAAGGGTCGGAGTGTGGTGACGGCGCAGGTTCCGCTGGCAGAAGTGCAGCGCTACAGCAACGATCTGCGCTCGATGACAGGTGGACGTGGTATCTACACCGTGGAATTCTCGCACTATGAGCAGGTTCCGGCCAATGTGGCCCAGCCCATCATCGCTGCGTATAAGGCCCATCCCGAAGAAGAAGAGTAGGCTTGAGGACAGCAGTCGCTGTTTGTCCTAGCTGACCTAAACATTATCCCCCTCTTCGAACTGCGTTTGGCAGTTGGAGGAGGGGGATAATTGATGTCTCAGGGGAGTGAAGAACAGCCCCAATCGTCTTTTGCTTAGTCCACCCCGCGCATTCGAGGATCAAGGGCGTCGCGCAGACCATCCCCCAAAAAGTTGAAGGCGAACATGGTCAGGGCCAGCGCCAGTGCTGGGAAGATCGCCTGATTGGGAAAGGAACGGATTCCCTGCGCCCCAACTGCAATCATCGAGCCCCAACTTGGCGTGGGTGGGTTCACCCCCAAGCCAATGAAGCTCAAAAAGGCTTCGGTGGAGATGTAGGCGGGGATAGCGAGGGTCTCCGCCACGATCAAGGGTCCCAGAATGTTGGGCATCACATGGCGCATCAAGATCGCCCGCTTTTTCATCCCAATCGATTCCGCGGCCAGCACAAAATCACGGACTTTGACCGAGAGTGTCTGCCCCCGTGCCAACCGGGCCATATTCTCCCACGAGGCGATCCCGATCCCGATAAAGATGAACAACATGCCTCCAAAGGCGGAATCCACCTTGTTTAGGGCAAAGGCAAGGGTGCCCGGTTCACTTTGGGAGAAGGAGGATCGGAAGAATGCCATCATCAAGATGATTAACAACAGCGCCGGGAAGGCGTACATCAAGTCCACGATACGCATGATCAAGTTATCGACCCAACCGCCGTAAAAGCCGGCGAGGCTGCCCAAAATGATCCCAATCAGCAAGCTGGTCAGGGGCCCCACAAGGGCTACTGCCAGTGATACCCGTGTACCGTGAATGATCCGGCTGAAAAGATCTCGCCCTAAAGCATCTGCACCCAAAAGGTATCTGTCGCTCACAGTCGCATAACCGCCTTCAACCCCTTTAGGCTTAACAGTGGGAAAAAAGGTCGGCAGCCACGCGGGAATGGCATTATTATCCTTGCGAATCTGGGCATCGTAGGGATAAGGCGCAACCACCTCCGCAAAGAGGGCACAAAACACGATCACAGAAATAATGCCCAAGCCCACAAGTGCCATTCGGTTTCGGCGCAAGCGCTTAAAGGCCTCCATCCACAGCCCCTGCGATTTTTGGGTTTCCGTCTCGGTGAGTGAGATCGGGACTGCCTCTTTTGAATGGGTGGTGCTTCGTGCTGTCTCAGCCATGAATGGTATATCCTCGTTTAATCATGTATTTTCGGCTTCAATCACGCCATTTCCGCAAAACGTCTCAATTTTAGGTATAACGAATGCGGGGATCGAGCCACGCATAAGTAATATCCACGAGGACGTTGGCGATCACCAAGAGCATCGCATAGAGCAGCACGGTGCCCATGATCACCGGATAGTCACGGTTGGTGATGCTGGTCACAAAGTAACGCCCCATCCCCGGAATCCCAAAAATGGTTTCGGTCACAAAGGTTCCGGTCACCAAGGCTGCAAAAAGCGGCCCAATCACGGTGACCACAGGGATAAGAGAATTTTTCAGGGCGTGAATGGTGATCACCACCCGTTCGCCAAGCCCTTTGGCTCGTGCAGTGCGGATGTAGTCCTCACTCAGGACTTCCAGCAGGCTGGCCCGGGTTAGGCGCGCAATCAGGGCGGAGCTGGCAAAACCAAGGGCAAAGGCAGGCATAACCACATTTGCCGGGGTTCCCCATCCGGTGACAGGGAAGAGTCGCAGATTGACCCCAAACATCCAGATCAGGATCGGCCCTAGCACAATGACCGGCACTGAGACCCCGGTGATGGCCACCCCCATCGCCATATAATCAATGGGTTTGTTTCGGTTGAGGGCCGCGAGGGTTCCGAGGGGCAGTCCGATACACAGGGCGATCAGTAGTGCCCACACCCCCAATTGGGCCGAAACTGGAAACTGCTCACGGAAGATGTCATTCACACTGCGGGTTTTGGATTTATAGGTGGGCCCAAAATTGATCCATTTAAAATAAGTCTGGTTACCCAGATCAATGATGATCAAGTAATCACTCTGTTGTGAAGGAGTGATTTTGCCCCGTTCAATGTGGGGGATAACGATCCCACCTATGTAATTGGTATATTGCTCGATCAGCGGCGCATCAAGATTATATTTTTCTTTGAGATTATCGATGATCTCGGGGGGTAGTTTCTTTTCGCTATCAAAGGGACCACCCGGGATGGCGTGCATCAGCAGGAAGGTAACCACTGACACCGCAAACAAGACCACAATCATCCCAATGATCCGGCGTCCAATATATGCAGCCAAAGCGGGGTCTCCCAAGTACTAATTCTGACTGAGCAAAGCTGCCGGGGGGCGGCGATGCGTAGAGGCACTCTCAGGGTATTGTCGGGGGGCATGTCGTTCACCCCCCGACAAAGGATCATACTTTACTTACGGACGATGGCGGTGGGGCTTACTTTTTGTCCCACTTCTCATAGTATTCATGACCACTCAGGGAGTAGGTACGCACCACATTGGGTTTGGTCACACTCACCGTCGTGTACCAGTAAATGGGGATGATCGCCGCATCGGTCTTCACCAACAGCTCTTCCGCCTGACGGTACATTTCGAGCCGCTTGGCGTTGTCGGTCTCGGCGCCGGCTTCGTCCACGATCTTGTCATATTCGGCATTCTTCCACATGGTGTGGTTGTTGCCGGAGGTAGAGCGGAACACGCCCTTCAGGAAGTTGTCCGCATCAGCATAGTCCAAGCACCAGCCCAGACGCCAGACCTGAGGCGGGTCTTGATTCAGGGTATCGAGGAAGACACCCCATTCCTGCGCGGAAAGCTGAACGTCAACGCCCAGATTTTCCTTCCACATGGCCTGAATGGCTTCACCGATCTTGATGTGCCCCTCGACCTGATTCATCATCAGGGTGATGGGAGGCAGTTGATCAATGGTCATGCCCTTCTCATCAAGGTATGCCTGAAGTTCTTTCTTGGCACCCTCAACATCAAAGCCAATGCCCAGTTCGGGGGAGTCTTCTGGGGTCGGGGCGGCAGCCAGACCGGGACGGGAGAACCAACGAGCGGGGATCTGTCCACCCTTGGTCACATTGTCAACGATGTCCTGACGATCCACAGCCATCGAGAAGGCGCGGCGTACACGGGCATCATCGAAGGGGGCTTTGGTCACATTAAAGCCATAGTAGTAGGTGCAGAAGTTCGGTCCAATGAACAGTTCTTTGCTCATGGCCGGGTCTGCTTTCACCCGATCCAGCTCGGACAGCGGCACCCCAACCATGTCCATGGTGCCTGCTTCGTATTCGCTGAATGCCGGGCTGGTATCCAAGAACTTGAAGGTGATCGAGTCGATGGCGGGGGCGGGGGAGTTTTCGATCCCGGCCCAGAAGGGGTTCTTGACCAAGGTCATGCTCTCGTCGTGTTTCCACTCGGAGACCACAAAGGGCCCATAGGAGACCGCGTTACCCGGCTCAGTCCACAGGTCACCGAACTCTTCGATCACAGCCTGAGGCAGCGCAACCCAGTTCCACATGCCGAAGATACCCAAGGCGAACCCGATCTTCTCGGTGGTCTCAACCTGAAGGGTGGTGTCATCGACGGCTTTGATCCCAACCGCGTCACGAAGCTTGTTCAGTTCTTCGAGGACTGCCGGATCGGTGAAGTCTTTGCCTTCGGGGGCTGCAAAGCTGTTAAACTCGCCCGCGCCCTTAAGTTTCAGGCTGTCAACGGGCACATAGGCATAATCGGAGGCGGTGCGGGGGTCGATCAGACGCTTGGCACCGTATTCAACGTCTTTGGCCGTGACCATCATGGTCGCGCCATTGGCATCTTTGACTTCAACCACAGCGCTGCCATCCCACTTCACCCACGGGATGTTGCTGCGAATCTTGAAGGTCCAGACCATACCATCTTCGGAGAGGCTCCAGCTTTCGGCCAACCCGGGGAAGTTTTCGCTGGGGTTCTCTTCGTTGGAGCGCACCAACGGGAAGAAGGTCATCAGGGTCACCTGAACCGAGGTGGTATCAGTGGCCGTAGAGGGGTCAATGGTGGGGATGTCACCCGCACCAAATGCTAAAGTGAGGGTCTTGGGGTCTTGGGCCATGACGGTACCGTTCACCGCCGGAGCAACCAATCCCATCATTAGGACGAGCACAAATAACAAGTAGAACCGACGTTTAAGGGACATTCTGTTTTCTCCTCGCTCTTTTAACAGAGTTATGAGCATTATGGCGCGATCTTTTGAGTTGTGCAAATGATCGTTTGTTTGAATCAAGGGATGGCCCCAAAGTCCCATTGGGGCATCTCTGCCGATTCTTCATCTTGACCGTCAAAGCGAATTATGGGGCTGCTGGGAGTGCTCCTCCCCAATGACAAATGGGGTAGCGCACCACGCCCCCATCCATAATCATTTGGATAGGGGCGTGGATTGTCTCGGTGTGCAGCCGATAAAAGCGGTGCACTATCAATCATCGAAGGAGTCAAAAAGGGCAGAGTCCCCCTTTTTCCTCAAAAGGGGGGCGTGGGCGATGAATACGTTTTAGGGCTGCAAGACCGCGCCACGCAGCAGTTCGATCATTTGCAGCGCACCCAAGACTGCATTATTCAGACCAAAGGATTGCAGTGCCCCGGGGGTGAACTCAGCACGGAAGCCTGCCCCCGGATCAGAGAGGCGTCCATCAACGCCCAGCAGTGCTGGGTTGTTCGCGCCGATGGCGTACAGATTCAGCAGAGGTAGGTTATTTTCGTCCGCCACACGGAACACGATGGTGTTGTAAACCGCCAGATTTTGATCATCGGGGCGGCCGGGCAGGGTTACCAGCACTGGGATCATCCCCTGTTGGGTGAGGATCGCCACGGCCTGATTCAAGCCGCTGCGGAAGGCATCGGGCGAAGCCCCGCCGTTGATCACCACCCCTACATAGTCGAGGAATACTACCGGCGCTGCACCAGCAGGGCAGTCGTTGGGGGCGGCCCCCTGACATTGTGCGTAACGCTGGGCCACATTCTGGATGGCTGTGCCCATGAAGTCCAGTGAAGGTTGAAGGACAGGCGCAAACTGATCCAGATTGGCGTTGGGTGAGAACACATCGGTCAGGGCAAGCAGCAGATCACCGCCTGCAACGGTCAGATCGTTGGCAGGACGACCACTTTGGAGCCAGTTTTGGTGGATGTTGCGCAGGTTATCGCGCACCTGACCGCCGAGGTTGTTAGGCACAACCGGGACGCGGCTCAAGTCCACGATGTCCTGTGCGGGTGGTTCAGGGGTCGCGGTTGGGGGTTCGGGCGTCTCAGTGGGCAGCGCACACTGGGCCGAACTGAACACCTGAAGGGTCGGGATCGAGAAACTGACC
>JACSRJ010000350.1 GCA_014879835.1 Anaerolinea sp. | reverse complement strand
AGCGGTCGTGGGCGCAGGGGGATGAGGGTAAGATTGAAAATAGCAGGTCAATCTTTTAGGATAACGCTGCAATCAGCAGCAGCCGCGTGAACAGATGCGGCTGTTAGTGGGATATACTGAGGATATACTGATAAGTCTTACGCCCTTTTACCTTTCATGAGGAGTGTGATCCTATGGCTGAAGCGAAGTTTCCCGCCGGGGCAATTTGTCAGGTAGGGTTTATCGTGCGTGATATTGAGCGTGCGGCAAAAAGATTCTGCGCGATCTTTGGGGTAGATATGCCCCCCATTTGGCAAACCCCCGGTTATGCTCAGGTGAACACGACCTTTCAGGGGGAGCCTTCTGAAGCCACCGCGAAGTTAGCCTTTTTTGATGCCGGTCAGCTTCAGATTGAGTTGATCGAGCCGGACGAAAAGCCGAGCGTCTGGCGCGAATTTCTGGACGCGCATGGCGAAGGGGTGCATCATATTGCCTTCAAGGTCAAAGATACCAACGAGAGCGCCCAATTTCTTGCCGAACACGGTATCACCATCCGCCAGCAGGGTCTGTACGCCGACCGAAGCGGGATGTATACCTATCTTGATTCCGGCCCTGTATTGGGGGTGATGATCGAACTGTTGGAAAATTTTGGTGCGCCCCGTCCATAAAAGGGGCAGCTTGAGGGGGAAGTCCCTTCAAGAATCTCTTCTCCCCCTTCGCCCTCCACAGCGGTGGACAAGGGGGATAGTGGGATGACGGTTAGGGCGACTGCGTGAAATCTGGCACTAACAGCCGGGCGCCGTGAACGGCGCCCCTACCCCAACGGGACTTTTGTAGGGGCGCGCCTCGGCCCGTCCGCACCCAGACAGGGAAGATCTTTACAATCGCCCGAAGATAAGGTTTTTTCGGAATCGAATCTTCACTGAGAATTGTTATAATTACCTTCAACAGCGCTGAAGTACCATTTTTTTGCTTTCAGGTACCGCATGATGGACGATAACGATACCCACCCTTCCACCGCGGCCTCTGATGAGGCAAAACACATCGTTGCCGGTGTACCTATCCATCAGCCGACTCCCACTTCGGAGATTCAGACGCGCCCTTTGCGCATCCGCTTTGATCCCCAAACCGAGGAAATCACCTTGATCGATATTCCCCCAGAGCAAGGCGCTTCAACCGAGGATGATGAGGACACCAAAATCTTGATCGACATTCCGGTTGAGTCCCTGCCGGAGGATGTTGAAAAAGCGCGATGGCACGTCCCGGAGCCGATCATTGAGCCGCCGCCTTCGCCAGATGTAGTGGATGTTTATGCCACCACCGAGATCGATCTGATCAAACCGACTCGCCCCCAACTCCCAGATTTACGCACCCTTTCGGGCTTGCAGGCGCGGGTGATTCTGCTCACCGAGGCCATTGAGAAGTATCCCGACGCGCCCGCCAATTATGTCCTTCGGGGGGAGGCGCTGATCGAAGCCGGGGATGATCAAGCGGCGGTGGATGATTTCCGAAATGCCCTCAAAATCATAAAAGGGGCTGTAGAGTCACAAAATTGGGGGTATATTTATCAAATGCTTGCCGAACGCGCCCGTGCTGGGCTGCGCCATTTGCAATCCAGATGAGCAGTATGGCCTCAGTTTTTGTGGAGGTCTAGAAGCAGCACGTATTACGGCAGGATGGTTTAGGACTTATGCCATTGAAGATGGAAACACCCCTGAACCCGGCCCGTTCCTCATCTATGGAGAGGGGTATGGGGTGGGGTTCTTCTGGGACAAGGGTGTAACTCCTAAAGTTTATTGAACGTGTCCAAAGGTATTGAAGGCGGAGACGCATACATGACCGATACCGTCAGATTGATTATAGACGGCGTGGTTCATCAGGTTCCCAAGGGGGCAAATCTGGTGGATGCCGCGAAAATGGTTGGGAATGACATCCCGGTATTCTGTTATCATCCCAAGCTCGCCCCGGTGGGCATGTGTCGGATGTGTTTGGTGGAATTGGGGCAGGCGGGGATCGACAAAGACACCGGTGCCTTCCAGCTTGATGACAAGGGACAACCTGCCATCCGCTGGCAGCCGCGTCTGGCCACCGCCTGCACTACCGTCGTGACCGATGGTATGGCGATCAAGACCACCACCCCGCAGGTGACCGAAGCCCGCGATGATATTGTTGAGTTTTTGCTCACCAGCCACCCACTTGACTGCCCGGTGTGTGATAAAGGCGGCGAATGCCCCCTGCAAAACCTGACCATGCGTCATGGCCCCGGCGAGAGCCGCTTCCTCTACGAGGAAAAACAGCATCTTGCCAAACACTACCCACTGGGAGACCTGATCTATTTGGATCGGGAGCGCTGCATCCAGTGCGCCCGCTGCACCCGCTTTCAGGAAGAACTGGTGGGGGATGCGGTGCTGGCCTTCCACGAACGGGGCCGTCGCCTTCAGATTGTGACCACCAGTAACCCACCCTTTGATACCTATTTCAGCGGTAACACCACCGATATTTGCCCGGTGGGGGCGCTCACCACGGCAGACTTCCGTTTTGGGGCGCGCCCGTGGGAATTGACCGGAGTGCCCAGCATCTGCCCTCACTGCCCTGTGGGCTGCAACGTGAGCGCCAGCACCCGCCTTGACCGCGAATCCGGCGGTAAGATCGTGGTCAAGCGCATCATGCCCCGCCAGAATGAGTCCGTCAACGAAATCTGGATTTGCGACAAGGGGCGTTTTGGGCACCATCACAGCCGACATGGGGAGCGGCTCACCCAACCTTTGATCCGTCAGGGGGGCAAACTTGTGCCTGCCACTTGGGATCAGGCCCTCGCCTTGATCGCGGAGAAGATCAGCGCGGCCGATGGGGATGTGGGCGCCATTGCAGGCGGCATGGTCTCCAACGAAGATCTGTGGGAACTCCGTCAGGTGGTTGAAAACGCTCACGGTGGTAAAGATCACAAGTCCCTTGGGGTATATCCTTACCGCCTCTCCGGTGCGGAGTGGGTAGCCAAAGTCGGCTTGAGCAAAGGCTCAAATTTTGGTCAGATGGGTAAAGGCACAACCATCGTGGTGATTGCCTCCGATCTGAGCGAAGAAGCCCCAATTTGGTATCTGCGGGTCAAAAATGCGGCCGACCGGGGCGCGCACCTGATCACCCTCAATGCCCGCCCCACCGAACTGGATCGTTTCGCCAAGAGCAAGCTGAAGATCAGTTATGGGGGCGAGATCGCCGCGCTGAAATCCCTCACTGAAAAGCCCGAAGTGAAAGACGCCGCCAATGTGGTGATCTTTGTGGGCGGCGAAGGGCTGGATCGGGCTGGACACGCCACCCTGATGCAGGGTGCGGCCAGCGTATTGACCAGCACCGGACACGCAGGCAAAGTAAACAACGGTCTGATCGGGGTGTGGGCCGGCGCAAACACCCAAGGCGCATTTGATCTGGGTTACAGCAGTGAAGCCACTGAGTCCCTCCTCAACAAACGTCCAGCAGTGTTAATCCTCGCTGATGCCGATATTGTGGCTGAGGATGCCGCCAATGTGTCCTTGCTGGCCCATCGTGAAGGCAAGTTCACCGTGGTCAGTGAGATGTTCCTGACCGCGACTGCGGCACAGGCTGATGTGGTTCTGCCCCGCCAGAGTTTTGTGGAGCGCGACGGCACAGTGACCAGCGGTGAACGCCGCGTTCAGCGCTTTTACACTGCGCAAACGCCATTGGATGGCCCCCGCCCCGATTGGAAAGTCTTTGCCGAGATCAACCGACTTCGGACAGGCAGCAAACCCAAACTTTCCGCCGCCGCAGTGATGAAAGAGATCACGGAGAAGATCGCCGCCTATAAGGGCCTCACCTATGCCGAGTTAGGCAAGGTAAACAAGCAGTTCCCGGATGTGGGTGGGGATGATCCCTACTATGGGGGCACCGCTTATGAAAACAAAGGCGGGCTGGGGGTTCAGTGGCCCACTGAAGCTGATCAGGGCAAAGTCCCCTCAGTCTCGATGCCGGCGGTGGGCAAAGCCCGTAAGCTTGAATCGGGTGAACTGCTGATCGTGCCTATCGTGGAACTCTTTGACCGCAAGCCCGCCTTTGCTGCCAGCGCGCCCCTGCTTCATTCACATGTTCCCGCGCCTTATGTGGTCTTGAACAGCGGAGACGCCAAGACTCTGAATCTGGTGGATGGGGATAAAGCGATTCTGAGCAGCGGCGGCGTTGAAGGCGAGTATACAGTTCGGGTAGATGCGGCTGTGCCTGCCCAAACAGCACTGGTTGCCCGCAACCTGAACCTCAAATCACCCACTCCTGCCGTGCCGATGGTTGGTTCCATTCGGAAAGTCGAGGTTGTCGCCAGTCATGTTTAATGTTGACCCCAACCTGATCATCGAGTGTGGGGCGTCCGGGGGATGTAACACGCTCCGGGCAATTGTCATCAGTCTGGGTATTTTTATCACCCTACTGACCGGCTTTGCTTATACCACCTTACTCGAACGCCGTTTTATTGCTTGGATGCAGGCGCGTGTCGGGCCCAACCGGGCGGGGCCGGGGGGACTGTTGTTCCCCATCGCAGACGCGATCAAGCTGTTTTTTAAAGAAGATGTGACCCCTTCCGGCGCGGATCGGGTGGTATACCTGCTTGCGCCTGCGCTCAAGGTGATCCCTTCGATCATGGTGGTCGCGGTGATCCCGCTGGGACCGCCCCTGCTCATCCCATGGTTTGATGGCTTGTGGTATCGGGTACCCATGGCCCTGACCGATGTTAACGTTGGGGTGCTGTTCATGCTTGCATGGCTCAGTTTGGGCACGTATGGAATCGTGCTGGCAGGCTGGGCAAGCAATAACAAGTACAGTATGCTGGGCGGGCTGCGCGCTTCGGCCCAGATGCTCAGTTACGAGTTGAGCATGGGCACAGCCATGGCCGTACCCATTCTGATCACCAGCTCAATGAGTATGCAGACCATCATCGACGCCCAGAACAACCCACAGTTGTTGGGCTGGTTTGTGTTCCACAACCCGGTGGCCGCGCTCATCTTGGGGATCGCCTTGCTCGCAGAAGTGAACCGCTCCCCCTTTGACCTGCCCGAAGCCGAACAGGAACTGACCGCAGGTTATCATACTGAGTACAGCGGCATGAAGTTCGCCCTGTTTTTCATGGCCGAATATATCAGCATGATTGCGGTGAGCATGATCTTTGTGGCCCTCTTTTTGGGCGGGTATCACTTCTTTTTGGTGGATCAAATCCCCCTGCTGGGCCCGATTGTGTTTTTGGTGAAGGTCGTCTTGTGCCTGATGGGGATGCTCTGGCTGCGCGCTACCCTGCCCCGAATTCGTTATGACCGCCTGATGAGCCTCGGTTGGAAAGTCCTCTTTCCGCTGGCACTGGTAGCGGTGGCATGGACGGCGGTGGCCCTTGTGGTGGGGGATTCGCTGGGCAGTAATGCCGTTTATGTGGTGATCATGGTGGGCGCTTCGGCGGTGACCTTCGGTGCGCTGTTCAGCCTGCTCAACCGCAAAGAGGCGTCCGACGAGGGTGATGTGGTGACCCTTCAGAAGCGCGGGTTTGGGTATGCGCTCATGAGCATCTTGGGCGGGTTGGTGGCCATCCCTGTGGGGATCTTCAGCTTCATGGGCGGGCAAGTGAAGAACGTTCAGTCCGTGATACGCGACGAAAGCCCCAAGCCCTGACGGCAAGAACAACACGTCCTTCCCCGCGATGAATGCGGGGCGGATATGTTTTAAGTGTGGGCATGGGAGAAGTTCGCCCTCCACAAAATCCATTCTTGTAGGGGCAGCCACACAGGGCTGCCCGGATCGGGCGACCACGTGGGGTCGCCCCTACAAAATAGCCATTGTTACAGGGAGAGATCAAGGGGAAAGTCCCCTTAAGGAATCAATACCCCCTTTGCCCGACTGTGGGAGATGGGCACCGCGAAGCGGCCGTAGGGGGATGCAGGCAAATCTACTGTCATTCCCTCTAAGCGTGAGGGGAAGTTACCGGTAAGTGGTGAGAGAAGGAATTGAGCATGAATATCCTGCGTGGATTGTTAACGACGGTCAAGCATCTACCGCAAGAGAAGGTGACCATCCAGTATCCCGAACGGGAGCGCCCCACCCGCGAGCGCTTTAAGGGACGGCACCACCTCAAACGATATGACAATGGGCTGGAGAAGTGCATTGGCTGTTCGCTGTGTGCGGCCGCCTGCCCCGCAGATGCGATCTGGGTGGAAGCAGCCGAAAATACCGATGAGCAGCGCTTCAGCCCCGGTGAACGTTATGCCAAAACCTACGAGATCAACATGCTCCGCTGCATCTTCTGCGGCTACTGCGAGGATGCTTGCCCCACTGAGGCCATTGTGCTGGAGCATGATCATCAGTTGAGCTTCACCAATCGGCGCGACGCGATCTACACCAAAACGATGTTGATCGATCCCCCCGCGGAGGGTATGGAAGGCACCCCGCGCCAAGTGGAACCGGGCGTTTACACCCGTTCCATCCCCGAAATGCAGAATCCAAAGTAAAGATGAAGGTTGAGCTGGGGCAGTGCTTCAGGTTTTGCCCCGCTCCCTTCTTAGCACCGCTTAGAACCCCGTGAAAGCGCCTTATTCACTGCGTTTGTGGCTGCCACTGATCCTCCTTGTAGCGGCAGTGCTGCGCCTACAAAACCTGCCCGCCATCGAACACAACGTCGATCACGCCTATCCCATCTGGCAGGGCTTGATGACCCTTGACCAAGGTTACCTTCCCTTGACCGCTCAGGGCACCAGTGTCTTGTTTGCCAACCCCGCCCTCACCGGATACCTATATCTGCCCGCCCTCATCGTGGCCCGCAGCCCCTTCAGTGTCTACCTGCTGGTGATCGCCCTGAATACCTTGGGGGTGTGGTTCACCTACGCGGCTGGACGTGACTTGTTCGGGCAGCGGGTAGGGCTGATCGCGGCGCTGCTGATAGCCCTCAATCCATGGATGATTGAGTACTCGCGCACCTCATGGGTTCAAGCGCTGCTGCCCTTTTTTGGGCCTCTGATATTTTGGCTGTTTACATCGGTATGGACGGGTGAGGCACCCCGCCCCCGCCGCCGATTCCTGATCGGATGCGGGGCCTTGGCCTTGATGACTCAGACCTACCTGCTGGCCTTTGCAGCCCTTGCTCCAGTAGGGCTGCTCTCGTTCCTCTACCGCCGACGTATCGGCTGGCGGACGCTTCTGGTGGGCGCGTTTCTGATTTTGATCCCAACAGCCTTGTATGGGGCGGCCTTACTCTCGGATTCGGTCAGCGCCACTGCAAAACTGCGCGAATTTGGGCAGGGAGGGGCACGGCTTTCCGCCGAGGCATGGATTCACGCGGTACGTCTGGTCACAGGGCACGAGTATGCGGCTTCGCGGGGATTAAATGCACCCATCCGGGACGCAGTTTTGCGTTTTAACCTCTCCGAGATCGCCCATTTTGCCCTGCTTGCGGCGTTGATCGCGGGCGGGGCGATCCTTTTGGGGCGCATCCGCCACGATCCCCGCGCCCTGATCGCGCTGATCTGGTTTGCCCTGCCGCCTTTGATGATGAGTTACGTCTCGCGTCCGGTGCACCCCTTTTACCTATTGTTAACCCTTCCCACTGGACATCTTTTGGCGGGCATGGGCTTGGCATGGGCTGGGCAATGGCTCAAACGCACATCACCCCGCCTTTCTGTGGGAATTGGGCTGACCGCGGTATCTGCGTTTGGACTGTTGTGCACCTTAAATGTGGTGCGTTATGCTGAGGAGTCGCTGTCCACCCCCGGCATTGATGGCCTTACCGCCCTTCCTGTAGGGGTGGGGGTGGAGATGGTTCAAAAGACGATTCTGCCGGGGCTGCGTGCGGGACAAGTGGTGTTTGCGGATATTGACTCTTGGATTCTGAACAGTCTCAGCGGGCGTTTGTTTGAGGTGGATCGGGACGTGAATGTTGACCAGACTCGGCATTATCCCGCTCAAGGGGGTAAGTATCTGTTTTTCCACCCGGCCCAGACCCCCCAACCCCTCACTTACGTTGATGATCTGAAAAAAGTGCTTACTTTTGGGGATCACACGTGGGTGGAGAGTTTTCCCATTGATACGGGCGTGCCCGATCATCTGCAACTGCGCCTAGAACTGCCCAGTGACCGGGGTGTAACCCTTTGGGCGGCGCAGTTTGACGGGGAACTTTTACCCGGTACGGCGGTTGATCTGCGGCTGGCCTTTGCCATCAACGCCCTGCCCCCGGAACGCACTCAGTGGCTTTTTGCACCCTTTGCCCACCTCTACGATGGGACCGGAACGCGCATCCTGATCAGCGATGGCGCGGTGATGCCCGGATGGGGCTGGCGTCAGGATGAAGTGCAGATCAAACGCCTCATCCTGAACATCCCGGTGGGGGCCCAACCACCCTTTCAGGTGCGGGTGGGCTTGTATGATGGGGTTCACAACCTGAGCGCCTTGTTCACCTTGCCCGATGGCTCACAGGAAGCCGCTGTGCCCCTCCATGAGGGGCCATAACCTTAACCGTTTTGGGGTAGAGCCACCTATTTTAGTGGCTCACAAGCTGCGTTGATACCATTCCTCTAAAGATTCTGGGGTGAGGAAACCATCCGCTGCACCCGTCGCCCCGATCTTGTAAGAGGCAAAAACCATCGCCCGCCGCAAAGCCTTAAAGGCCGACAGCCCTTGTCCATAACCATCCAAAAAGGCCGAAAAAAGGGCATCCCCCGCCCCGATGGTGTTCACGATGGGACGGGTTGAAACGGCTGCTAGATGCAGCGGCTCCGCGCCCCGCTCCACCAAGAGCGCCCCAGTTCCGCCCATCCCAATCACAAGAATACGTACTTGGGAATACCTTCCCATCACGGCCTGTGCCCATACATCCGGCGGGGCAGGCAGGCGTTCGTCGCTCATGAATAAAATGTCCGCCGCCGCAAAAAAGTCGCGGTTGTAGGGATCATCCAGATCACTAATGGTATGGAGATCGGTGGCGATGGGTTTGCCCATTTTGCGGGCCTCCGCCAAAAAAGGGCGCGAAAAATTGATGTTGCAGAGGGCTGCAAGATCACAAGTTTGCAGGCGCGCCTTAAAGGGATCGGGAGGATAGGCAGTTTCTTGAATATCCTTGAGATCAGTGAAGATCGCCCGTTTGCCACTGGGATCATACAGGATGACGGAGGCGGGGGTG
>JACSRJ010000182.1 GCA_014879835.1 Anaerolinea sp. | reverse complement strand
GGACGATGTTGCCGGATTCTTTGGGGGTTAACGTTAGAGGACACGACAGTAAACCCCTCAAACTCCCCATTAATAGCTTGTCTTTCAAGGAAACCGCTGTAAATAAAGAAACACCTCAATCCCGCGACAGAATCGCAAGGGTTCGATCATCAAAGGAACCTTTGCGTTCATAGGCGATAAATTCGAGCAGGGCCCGTTCCCGCTCTCGCAAGGGGTAACACAATACCCGCTGGCGCAGCGGCTCCAGAAGTTGGGAGGCAAAAGTGTCCCCCATCAGTTCCAGATCGCCTGAAAGCCCATCGGTCATCATGGCCACAAGGCTGATCGGCTGCTCAAACTCATAAAGGCGGGTGCGGCGTTTCCACTGTCCCACCTTGGCGCTGGTCAAAAAGAGGGTTCGCCCGCCGTCCTCAGGATCAACATCAGGGTCAGAGAGGCTGTAATACTGTCCATCCACCGTCTCGGCTACGATCAAACCATCGCCCACATGCACCAACCCGATCAGGCAGCGTTCTCCCTGCGGCACATGAATCAGAAGCTGCAAGGTGGTATGAAGATCGGAGAGGGGTACCCCATTACTTTTGGCGAAGTTCTCCAGCACCCCATAAGCGGCGTCCAAACCCGCCCAGATCGCTCGTCCCACATCCTCTGGGGTGGGTGGATCAGGCATCGCATCACGCATCGCGGTGAGGGCCTCACGCACGGCCAGATTGGAACCGATCCGGGCCAGCGCCGCCGAACCAGCGCCATCAGCCACGGCAAGTAGATTCCAATAGCGCGTAGCCCCGACAGCCACAGCATCCTCTCGAAAGGTGCCATGATGAGCGTGAGTTTTGCCCCGGTGACTGGCTGCCACCAGACTATAATGATCCACCCCATGCACGGACGCGATATATTGATCAGGGTAGGCATGAGGATCATGTTGATTCGAGGGTAGGTTACGCCACCGGGTTGAGGAGATGCGTACTGGGGGGGCAGCCGCAAACTGCTCCACCAGCGCCCCTTCAAGGACACCAACCACCCAACGGGCTGCGTTGTCCAGCCCCACCCCATTGTGTTGAACGATCCGATAAGGGGCACGAGGTACCGGTTGGGCAACGGTCAACGAGGCGATCTCCCGCACCACATTGGGTGAGACCAAATCTGTGTAAAGCACATACAACAAGTGCGACGAGTTGAGCCAGCGGTGAAGTTTCTCGCCCCATGCAGGGGCGGGCGTAGCAGTCAAAATCAGGATTACCACACATTCCTCACGAGGCAGGCTGTCAACCCAATATGCACCGACCTCGCGGGAGCGCATTTCCAGCGGGAAATGCAGCCGTGATTCCACGATGGTTTGGAGCACATCGGGATCAAGACGTTCTGACCATCCGCGTGAATCAAGCAGCAAATAGACATTCATGGTTAGGACATGCCTCCCCGCCTAAAATCCTACTGCAACGTTATCCCCAGCAGGGAAGGGGTCAAACAACACCGAATTGATCTCAAAGAAAAGTGAACATCCCCTGATCAAACGTTACCGCCAATTCTCCCAAGCAAAAATCCATTTGGCAAGGCGCGGTGTGTTAAGCTTCAAATTGGAATCAAAGACAAGGGCGGCGGGCACAAGGCAGAGGGTTAATTCTTGCCCTGATCCAGTGGGGGGATTATGATCACCCCAAGGTAGATCAGGGCTTGGGAATGAAGCCTGACCCTGATTTCAGCCTGAAATTCAAGCCCGAATCACTAAGTTAGCTGAGAGTAGCGCATTGATCCTTAAACGACGGTTGATCCTCATCTGTCTTTGCTTTTTGATCGGGGCGATCCCCCCTGCGGCAGCCCAAGAGAGTGTGGGCACAATCGTGCCCAATCACTTTTGGTTGGGACGGCCCCTCCCTGCCTCTGCCAAGTTGGTGCCAGAATTAGGTTATCCCTTTGGTTGGAACAAAGCCAACACCACCTTCACCCATCATGGGGTTGATCTGGTCAACCGTCGGGGCACACCTGTCCTCGCAGCGGCTGAAGGTACGGTCTACTACGCAGGGCTAGATACTGAGCGCGTTTTTGGGGAAAAGCCCAATTTTTATGGGCAGTTGGTGATTATTCAGCACGACTTTGACGCCCCAGAAGGCGGCCGGGTTTTCACCTTATATGGACACTTACACACCGTCTCCGTTGAGTCTGGAATGCGGGTTGGTGCTGGCCAGCAGATCGGCACAGTGGGTGCAAAAGGGGTCGCCTTGGGCAGTCACTTGCACTTTGAAGTTCGCCTAGGAAACCCCGATGACTATGGGGCTGTACGTAACCCGGAACTGTGGACAGCACCCCTTCGAGGCACCGGAACCCTGATCGCCCGGTTGATCAACGCTGACGGAACCCCCGCTGTGGGTATTCGAGTCACTGTCACCACGGCGGACAGTGTGCGCCACACCTTCACCTATGCTGATGGCTCCGTGCGCAGTGATCCCGCCTACAATGAGAACGTGGCCATGGGTGATTTACCTGCGGGCTGTTATCGGCTGCGGGTGCGCAATCGTTATGATCAAGTGTTTTGTGTCAAAGCAGGCGAAGCCACCTTTGTTGAAGCGGTTTTGAAGTAAGGATTGAGGCAGCCGTGAAGCGCACAGGCGCATTTTTTATGATCATCGGGTTGATCGGGTTGTGGGCAGCCCTGTGGGGGGGAACCGTTCAGGCGCAGGATACAACTGCCCCAACAGAAACCCCCACCCCAACCAAAGTTCTGCCCCTTATTGAGCGCGCCAGTGCCGAGACCCTTTTTCCGGCGGGGGTGCGTTTTACCCTCTTTTTAAATGCCATGCCCGAAGCCGTGTATTCGATCCAACTTCAGGTGAGCGGCGAATCGGGTTTCACCCAGAAGGTTCGTCTGTTTTTTGCCCGCGACGCCTTTTCTTACGCGCCTCAAAAGACCATGTTCACGGCGCTCATGGAGATTGTGCCCGATGATCCGGCCTTTCCCCCGCCTTTTAGTGAACTCACCTATACGTGGACAGTGCGTACCCACGATGGACGGATGATCACCGAAAGCCGCACCACCATCCTTCAGGATTTACGGTGGGAGAGTGCCTACCCTCCCCGCTGGACTCAGGCAGGGGCAGCGCCCATAACCCTTTACAGCCACAACCCGAATCTGGCTCTGCCCTACCTGCTGGTGGAGAGTACCCGCGCCCATGCACGCATCAGCGCTGATTTGGGGCCACAGCCGAACTATCGGATCGTCCTTTACGACGCGGGAACAAAGTTCTGCAAACAACTGGCCGATGGTACAGTTTATATTGACTCGGCAGAGATCGGCGGGGTTAGTATGCGCTGTGATCCAGAGTCCGCAATCACCTACTACCGCACCCATGGCTTCACACTGGTGCGTCGTTCGGACGCCCTTTTGCCCTCAACTGCCAGAGAGATGGTGAACCTGATCGCAGGGGAAGGTTTAGATCGGCTGTGGGCCGGACAGTCATCCCCTCCGCTCTGGCTTCGGGAAGGTCTGATCCGACTCTACGCCAGCACCACGCGCACGGCGGATCTGGCGTTGGTGCGGGAAACGCTGGAGCGTGATCAACTGCTGCCTTTGGACACGCTTCAGGGGCAGCCCCCAGAGCAGATCGAGGGCGCGGCATTGTGGGGGGCTCAGGCATACCTTCTCACCCTGTATATGGCCGATCAGTATGGGGCCAATGCTCCTTTTGAGGCGGCCCGCTGGATCGGTTCGGGGGGATCGTTAGAGGCTTTTGTCACCCAGAACCTTAACACTGATCTGGGGCGTTTGTATAAGGATTGGCGCACATGGGTAATCACCACCCGCGCCGATCAAGCAGTACGCTGGACACCCTATCAGGAGACTACACCCACACCTACACCAAGGTCCACTGCGTATCCTTCACCCACCGCTACCTCCAGCGAACCAACACCCACCCGCACCCTGATTCCGAGCCAGACACCGCAGCCCTTCCGGCCTGCGCCCACCTTTACCCCAGTGCCTTCCAATACCCCCTTACCGCCGGGGAGCTTCAACCGCACCCTTACCCCGGAGAATCAAGGTGATGGTGATGATGACGGTGATGGTGGTGATACTGGCGACAGTGGCAGTGGTGGGATTCAAGCGCCTCAGGGGATTGCTGTGGATACACCCACGATCCTGCTGGTGGGTGGACTTCTCTTGGTGGTGATCGCCGCTGTTATGGTCGTTTTGACAGTTCGCAGAAGACGCTAGACCCAAGATCGGATTTAAGTGAAGGTTATGGATCAACCACAATCGCCAGTCAACCTGTACGATCTGAGCCTTGAGGGACTCAGCGCCTTGATCAAATCATGGGGGCAGCCATCCTACCGAGCCAAACAGGTTTGGGAATGGCTCTATCAACACAAGGTGGAGCGTTTTGAACAGATGACTTCCCTGCCCAAAGCCCTTCGAGAACGGCTTGAAACCGAGACTCGTTTGGGCACACTGGAACCCGTGGCGGAACAGTTTTCGATAGATGGGCAGACGGTCAAGCGCCTGTTTCGGCTCACCGATGGTCAGTTGATCGAAAGTGTGCTGATGGAGTATGACGACGGGCGTCGAACCGCCTGCATTTCAACGCAGGCTGGCTGCGCCATGGGATGCGTCTTTTGCGCCACTGGGCAGATGGGCTTTGTACGCCACCTGACCGAGGGTGAGATCGTCCAGCAGGCGCTGTATTTTGCCCGCCATTTGGAAAAGGAAAACGAACGCCTCAGCAATATCGTTCTGATGGGTATGGGTGAGCCGCTTCACAACTATGATCATACCCTTGCGGCCATTCATAAGCTTAATGATCCCACCGGACTTAACATCGGTCAGCGCCATATCACCCTCAGCACGGTGGGATTGGTCCCTGAAATGCGCCGTTTTGCCGATGAGGGGCTGCAAGTAGGTTTGGCGATCAGCCTCCATGCGGCCACGGACGGTGAGCGTTCGGCCCTGCTGCCCGTGAACAAACGTTACCCCATTGAGTCGGTGATCGATGCAGCCCGTTATTATGTGGACAAGAGCGGCCGGCGTGTGACATTTGAATGGGCCCTCATCCGGGGCGAAAATGACACTGTCGAACAGGCCCGAAAACTGGGTTTACTGCTGCGGGGGCTGCTGTGCCACGTCAACATGATCCCCCTCAACCCGACGGGCGGGTATGATGGGCAGCCTTCCGACCCAGAGCGGGTGTCCGCCTTTCAAGCAGAACTCGCCGTATGGGGGGTGACCAGCACCGTCCGGGTGCGGCGGGGAATCGATATTCAGGCTGGCTGCGGGCAGCTTAAGACACAGGTCTTAAAATCCCCACGAGTGCCCCGCAAGGGTCGATAAGGGCCGTTGAGGGCTGCCCCATGACCCCAGAAGTGACCATTTTGGTGGTGGATGATGATCAAGCACTGGTGAGGCTTCTGGTTGGGTACCTTGAACAGGCAGGGTTCGGTACCCGAAGCGCTTTTGAAGGTGGGGCGGTGCTGCCCCTGCTGCGGCGTGATCCGATTGATCTGGTGGTGTTGGATTTGATGCTGCCTAACCGCGACGGTTGGACGATCACCCGCACCATGCGTGATGATCCGAGGCTCTGCAACATCCCCATCATCATGCTCACGGCCCGGGTCGGAGATGCGGACAAACTGCTAGGGCTGGAATTGGGCGCGGATGACTACATCACCAAACCCTTTAACCCGGTTGAAGTGGTCGCAAGGGTGCGCGCCATCCTGCGCCGGTACACCCCGCCCAGCCCAACCATCCTGAGCTTTGATGGGCTGGTGCTGCGGCTTGATTCGCATCAGGTGACTCTCGAGGGCAACCCTGTAGACCTGACCCCAACGGAGTTTGCCCTGCTTCGAACCCTGATGCAAAACCCCGGTTATGTATTCTCCCGTTCGGAACTGATCACCCGCAGTTTGGGCTACGAGTATCAGAGCATTGAACGCACCCTCGACAGCCACATTCGTAACTTGCGCAAAAAGATCGAGGTGGACATCACCCATCCTCGTTATATTCAGACGGTTTATGGGGTAGGGTATCGAATGGGAACCTGAAGGGAGGCGAAATGACCGTGCGCCGAATGTGGGTTCAGCTTAGTTTGGCTTTTGGGCTGGTGGTCGTGTTTAGTTCGGTGCTGCTCGTGGGGATCGGGATCATCGTCGCCCGTCTGACCGATCAACCACCGCCCCTCACCTTTTTGAGACGCATCCCCAACCCGCCTTCACCCGGCGAAGCGCTCATCTTTTTAGCCCTTCTGGGCGGAGCCATTGGGCTGATCGGCGGAGTCGGGATCAGCCGCCGCCTTGCCCGTCCACTTTCTGATCTGGCGGAGAGCGCCCGTAGTCTAGGCAAACGAGACTTTCAACGACGGGTCACCGAAAGGGGCACAGAAGAAATTCGAGAAGTGAGCCGGGCCTTTAACGAGATGGCCGCAGCCCTTGATCATAGTGAGCGTCTACGCAGCAGCCTGCTTACCGATGTGGCCCACGAACTGCGCACCCCCCTTAGCGTCATGGAGGGCAGCCTGCGGGCGATCCTTGATGATGTGTATCCCCTCAGCAAAACAGAGATTCTCCACCTGTACGATCAAACCCTGCACCTCTCCCGATTGGTGGATGATCTGCATGAGCTTACCCTTGCCGAGTCCAATGCCTTGAGGCTGAACTTCAAACCGACGGATATTGGGCAAGCGCTCTCGGAAGCGGCCGCCATTTTTGCCCCGGTGGCAGAATCAGAGGGTATCAGGGTCAAGCTTGAGATCACCGCGCCTCTACCCCTCATCCCCACCGATGAAGGAAGGATCAAACAGATGATCCAGAATCTGCTGGTGAATGCGTTTCGACACACTTCCGAAGGGGGTATGATCCATATTCGGGTCGGGGCGAACGCCAGCGGGATCTGGCTTGAGATCAAAGATACTGGGGTGGGTATTCCAGAGAGCCATCTGCCCTTCATCTTTGAGCGCTTTTATCGGGCAGACCCCGCCCGCAGCCGGGAGCGTGGTGGTGCAGGGTTGGGCTTGGCCATCAGCAAGGCGATCATCACGGCGCATGGAGGCACGATTACCGTTCAAAGCCGGGTGCAGCCGCCCACCGGAACTTGTTTTCGGGTGGAACTGCCCCTGAAATAGCCACAGGATCAGCTTCCTCCGCCGATCTTAACCCCCTTTTTGTTGCACGGATGGGACTTCGGCCTTAGAATTGCGGGCGCGTCTTAAAGACCCAACCGAATCCGATAAGTGAGTCCCGGGTATTGTCCCCCTTATGAGAATACGGTCTCCTCATCTGATCAGGTTGATTCTCGGGAGCATCCTTCTTTTTCAAGCGATCACGCACCTCACTTGGCTTTCGATCTCTGCTCATTCGGGACAGGTCGCCATTCCTTACCTGCTCAATCAGGGTTTGTCTCTGTTTGATACTGTATGGGAACAGCACGCTCCCGGAACCTCCCTGATCATGACCCTCGCGCAGCGGGTTCTACCACTAGAGCCGATCACCCTTGCTCGGCTGCTCAATCTGGTGGTCGTTGGTGCGATCACCCTTCTGGTCTACCGAATCGCCTCAACGTTGGTGAACAATTCACCGATGGCTGGCATCGCAGCCGCGCTTTTTTGGGCATGGTGGGAACCCGTTTATGGTACCGTCCTGTTTTATTTTGATACCCTCTTGGGGCTGTGTGTGTGTGTGGCCCTGTTGATCTGGGTCGAACAGGGCAAACGTCGGCCCTTCGCAGCGGCCTTTGGGGCCGGCTTGTGGATGGGACTGGCAACCCTGATGAAACAACATGCTTGGGCCGCCTTGATCCTCTTTGGACTGTACCTTTTTTGGGAATCCCCCTCGGAGGGTGGCAGGGACGAGTCCGGGACTCAAAAAAGCGGGTATCTTCGAAGGGCTGGATATTGGGTGGGGGCGCTGCTGCCTCCCCTCGTCCTGATCGGGGTGGTGGGGCTTCAGGGCAATCTAGAACGCTACCTGTATTGGAATTGGGGGTTTAACTTCTCTGGATTGATGGAAAATGCCCCACTCACGGGCGATTTTGTGCGCAAACTCACCCTCTCTAACCTTTTTGCAGCACCTTTGGGGCTGTTGATGTTCAGAAGGGCTGCCCCTAAACGCTTGTGGATTCTCTTATTTTTGCTGTGGGCCAGCACAACCCTGACCTTGATTCCCCGCTTTAACCACTTCCATGCGATGGCCCATCTGCCTTTTGCCGCGATCATCGCTGGGGTGGTAGTGGGCACCCTTGTAGGGGAAACCAACAAACCCGCTTCTCATTGGATTAGCAACTTGCCCCACACCCTCACTCGTGATCTGGTGCTGATCGGGCTGCTGCTGGCTGTAGGTGCGGCGATCTTTGGCACTGGGATCGTGGTTTACATCCCCAACGTTTTGGGGCGCGCTGCGATTCCGGCCTACGACGAGTTTGATCTCCTTGCCCGCCGCCTTTCCGCGTTGAGTGCCCCCGGTGATCGCCTCTTTGTCCTGCCCGAAACCGACAGCACTCCCAATTTACATGTGATCACTGGGCTGCTGCCCCCACGAACGTGGATCAAAGGATGGCGCTGGTATCTTGAAGCGCCGGGGGTGATCGATCACCTGCTGACAGAATGGGCCCAGTCCCCCCCAGATTGGGTGATCGTTTTTCCTGATCTGATGGCCGAAAGCCAGCCCGAAATTGGGTCCCTTTACCAGTGGGTCATCACCCACTGTGAGATGGTAGAGACGATCAAGGGGGTGGTCTTTCACGGTGACGCCGTGATCTACCGACTCCAAAAACCCTAAGGTGTGCGCCCCTCGCCGCACACAGAGCAAGATCGCTTGAGCGAGGGGAATAGGGGCAAGTCCGTTACCCCGACCTCTTTCATCCCCCTTTTTCGGCCAGCGCCTTGATCACCGTGTCGAGATCTTTGTCACCCCGCCCGGAGATGTTCACTAGAAGGACTGCATCGCTGGGAAGGGTGGGCGCAAGGCGGATGGCCTCTGCTACCCCATGCGAGGACTCCAGCGCCGGAATGATGCCTTCGTAACGGCACAACATTTGAAAGGCCTCAAGGGCCTCATCATCACTGGCGAGGGTATATTCTGCCCGCCCCGTATCGCGCAGGAAGCTGTGTTCGGGGCCCACAGAGGCGTAATCCAGCCCGGCCGAAATGCTGTGAGTCTCCGCGATCTGCCCGTCCTCATCCTGAAGCACATAGGATCGGGTGCCGTGCAGCACC
>JACSRJ010000157.1 GCA_014879835.1 Anaerolinea sp. | reverse complement strand
AATCGGATCATCAACATGAGGACGATGTTGCCGGATTCTTTGGGGGTTAACGTTAGAGGACACGACAAGGCTTCCCCTCAATCTCCCCGCTAATAGCTCAAACTTCAAGGAAACCGCAATAGGAAATCAGGTCAGGACACGCAGCCATTCTATGACCGCCTGACGCATCAGAGGAGACGGTGCAGCCCGAAGCACATCCTCTTGGGTGAAAAGCGCTTTAAAGGGAATCTGACCTTGTCCAGTAAGAAGATTTTCCCTACGCCCTAGCGCAAAGACTGCAACCAGCGACTCAACATGCAACCCATCCCGCCGCGCCTGCTGGATTAATGATTCTTCGGCAGCACCATCTATGAAAACATCAGTGAGCAGCAGGGTAGGCACATGATAGTCATATGCGCCCTCAATATGCTGGGGAACAGTGCCGGACGGATAAACAAGGGGAAGTTCTGTTGCGAGGCTTACAGCCGTCCCCAGAGGCACACAAGCAGGCATAGGCAAAATATGGCTGATCCCTTCAAGCTGTACAAGTGGGGCGAGTGTTTCCGCTAAATGTCGCAGCACTTTGGGATATGAGGGGATCAGTTCAAGAAAAAGGGTGAAAGGTGCAAAGTTCCCCGGTTGAGTCTCAAATTGGCCAAATTGAAGCGCCCCAATCTCGATGATCTGGGCCAACAATGATGAGCCTTGTGAAGGGGGGTGGGGGGAGTCCATCTTCCGCTCATTTCTCCTGACGCATGACCACACTCTCGACCATGCCCAACCCAAAAAGCAAGGTCAGCAGCGAACTGCCCCCTGAACTGATCAGAGGCAAGGTCAACCCAGTGACAGGCAGGATATTTAAGTTCATACCGGTTGACACAACTGTTTGAAAAAAGATGATGGCAGCCATGCCATAACAAATCAATGAACCAAGGGGATCACGCGCAAGGGCCGCCGCCCGCATAATTCGCCACAGCAGCACCCCAATGAGCACAAACACCGAGACAGAGCCAGCGAATCCCAATTCTTCAGCGATCACCGAAAAGATGAAGTCAGTATGGCGAACCCGCAAAAAGCGCAGTTGAGATTGGGTCCCACTGGCGTAGCCTTTACCAAATGCTCCTCCAGAGCCAATGCTAATGCGGGCCTGAAAGATGTTGTAGCACTCATCTCCGCGTTCTCCCCCCGCAACCGAACTGCATCCAAAAAAGGAGAAAATACGCGCTCGCTGATAATCCTCCATACTTGACCAAAGTAGCGGCATCCCGATCATCGCAATCATCAGAAACAGCCCAATATGACGGTAGCGCAGTCCGGCTGCCCAAACCATCACCACCCATGTGAACATAATCAGGATGGTGATTCCCAAACTGGGTTGGAGGAAGATAAAACCCGCTGGAAGCCCCACATATCCCAACGAGATAAAAACCGTGCGGAGTTTATTCAGTTTGGTGTACTGGCGCTGGAGGTGCTGCCCAAGCGTTAGCACCAACAGCACTTTTGCCAGTTCGGAAGGCTGGACTGGCAAACCTACCGTGAGCCACCGCTGCGCCCCTGCTGCCCCTACCTGCCCCAAGACTGCGACTAACCCCAGCAAAAAGACAAGGAACCCATAAATGTAAGGTTGGAGGGCCCCCAACAAACGATAATCAAGGGCTGCGATCAAAAAAAAGATCCCGATCCCGATCACCGCATATTGAATCTGGCGGGGCACACGTGAGATCAAATCGGTGTCTACCGCGCCCTGAGTGGCACTGCGGATCATCAAAACCCCATAGATGATCAGCACCAGAGTCACCCCAAACAGCACAAAGTCAAAATTTCGCCATAAGCGCGTTGGACTTTTCAACCTCGTCTCTCAACCCCAATAACCATCACCCACCGCAGATGGGCGTGATCTTACTCGCAAATTCGGGCATTTCAAGCATATACTGGATGAGAGTCTTAAGAGTAGCAGTTAAACACAAGGAACTATTGAAGGATGACTGAGAAGTTTTTAATCGATCATCGAGGGGGAATCGCCACCCTCACTTTTAACCGCCCAGAGATTCGTAATGCCCTCGACATGGAATCGGCCCAGATGCTCTGGCGAGCGGTCGAGGCAGCAGCCCAATCACCCGATATTCGGGTGATTGTGATCACTGGGTCAGGGGGAGCGTTTGGTTCTGGGGCAGACATGCGCGCCGCCCTGATGGGTAATGTATCCCCGGCCGATGCCTTCAAAATCCTCACTGATGCTTATGCGCCTGCTATTCGGGCCATTTGGGATTGCCCTCT
Source organism: Anaerolinea sp. (assembly GCA_014879835.1). GTDB lineage: Bacteria > Chloroflexota > Anaerolineae > Aggregatilineales > UBA2796 > UBA2796. The sequence continues at coordinate 88,517 of JACSRJ010000157.1, read as the reverse complement.
ACCTGTGATCGCAGCCGTCGATGGCCCTGCGGCCGGCATTAGCTGTGATGTAGCACTGGCCTGTGATTTGCGTCTCGTTTCATCGCGGGGGGTATTTATGGAGTCTTTCATTCGGACAGGCTTAATCCCTGACGGTGGCGGGACATTCATGCTGCCTCGATTGGTGGGTTTGGGGCGGGCATTGGAAATGATGTTTACTGGTGACAAAGTTGAAGCGGAAGAAGCTCTGCGCATTGGTTTGGCCAATAAAGTCTTTCCAATAGAGACTTTTGAGACGGAAGTTCGGTCATACGCCGAACGCTTAGCAAGTTCATCGCCACAGGCGCTTATGCTTGGTAAACGGGCTATGAAAGCCGCGCTCATGGATCACACTCTGGCGGAGGCGATGGCGCGGGAAGCGGAAACTCAGTACCAAATCTTGCTGAGTGAAGATGGCTTTGAGGGATTCGCCGCTTTCCTCGAAAAGCGTACCCCCGTTTGGAAGTGGAAAAAAGGCGGATAAACAATTAGGAGTTTTTTGCTTAGGCAGCAAGAGGAGAGCAAATACATGGGCACAAAACTAACCGAAACTCAGATTCAGCAGCGCCTCAAGGAAATCGAGGGGTGGACGTTTGAGCAGGGTGAGATCGTCCGAACCTACCACCTCAAGGACTTTACCCTAGCGCTGGCATTTGTAGGTATGGTGGGATTCTTGGCTGAAAAAGCGGGTCATCACCCAGACATCACCATTAAGTACAATCAGGTTAAACTGGCGCTGGTGACTCATGACGCAGGCGGGATCACGGAGAAGGACTTCGCCCTTGCGGGGCAGATTAACGCACTGGTGTAGAGGCTGAAGGAACTCCTAGCCTAGAAACCTAGTAGGACTTACGCAGTTGAACCAATTTACCCCGTATTTGTCGGCAAGGGCAGTTTGAAGGGGATGAGGGCAAGTACGTAACTTCTACCGAGCATGGGGCAACAGAAGAAAGCTCACAGGTTTTTAGTTGATGGGGGCTTTCCCCCTCGGCCTACAAGCGGTCAAGGGGTAAAGGTTTCACTTTATTCGCCAACCGCAGGCGGTTCGTCACGGTCTTCCCAACTCACGATCCAAATACACAACCCCGCAACCAGAACTGAGGCCACTACCAAGGCGATCCATTGGCTGGCTAGCAGTCCTACATCGCGGGCTTCGATCACCAGAAGGGTCACGATCCCCGTCGAAAGAACGATCCAAGCCGCTAGCCGTGAACGTGCTTGGGCAAATCCAATCAATGCTCCCAGCAGCGGCACTTTTTTAAGCGAAGCGATCACATTTTCCATGTACGACTGATTCCCATCCCTATAAGGGCTTCAAGACGCGCTCAGCGCGAAGTTTTTTGGCCAGAATAAGCGTATCTGGTGGCTGCGATTCCGCCGCTGCCTCCCGCCACGCCGGAACTTTGATTTCTTCCAGTGTGGTTTGGATGTACCCATTCTCCTTAAACGCCTGCACCAACTGGACAGGGGCATTTGAAGGCAGATAGAAGAATCCAACTTCGCTTTGAAGCGCTTTAGAGGCTTCTTCTACTTCTACAAGCAGTTTAGAGGCGATAGGCGCTAAGGGAGCACCCGGAATGATCAAAAATTCATCGACACGGGTGATCAGGTTTTCTACCTGAAAGCCCGCCAAGCCAACCATATGTGTACCCGCATCAGCAATCATGTAAGATTTTTCGCCAAACAAGCCCATCACATCGGCGCGGGTGATGTTTTTGCCGGCCACCCGATTAATGAACGCGGCAATTTGCTCCGCTGTCTTGGGCATACCCCGTCGCGTGGTCACAACGGCCGGCTGTGCGCCAGTTTGTGGGGCGGGCTGCGGCGGTCGAGGCGGCTGGACGGGTGCGGTTGTGGTGGGATTGACGGCAGCCGCGGTTTGGGTACTGCGTGCAGGTTGAGTCGGCTGAGGTGCTGGCATCACTGGCTGTGACTTAGGTGGGGTTGACGCAGCCGGAGTAGGCACTTGGGTCGAAGGCGGCCGCACCGCCGGGGTGGGCACTGGCTTTGATTGAGGCGGTGTGGCCGTTACCTGAGGCACAGTTTGAGTAGGCGGCCGGCGCAAAATCGCCTGAGAAGATGGCGGCAGAGAGGCCGCAGGCATCGAAGGCGCTTCGGCATCGTCCTCTTTGATACTTTGGGCCTGAAGCAGTTTCTTCCAATCACGCTCTACCTGTACCCACAGATCGGGCAAATTGGTGTTGTTGGAAATGACCACATCCGCCCGCGCCAGTTTTTCGCGCTGCGGGTTCTGAGCTTCAATTCGTCTGCGCGCTTCGGGTTCACTCATCCGGCGCTTTTCCATCAGGCGTTGAATCTGAATCTGAGGGGCGCTGTCCACCACCCAGATTGAATCTACCTGTGCTCCCAACGGGCCTTCAACCAGCTTAATCGCCTCAACTACTGCAATCGGTTGTTTGGCCCGGGTGATCAGTGCGTCAATGCCGCGCTGCACGATGGGGTGGGTGATCGATTCCAGTAGAGCCAATGCCTCTGGATGGGAAAAAACAATCGCCCCCAACCGACCCCGATTAATGCGCCCGTCAGAATCGAGAATCCACTTACCGAACTGCTCGATCACCGGATGATACGCCGGTGCGCCGGGCATCATGGTCTGGTGCGCGAGGTTGTCCGCATCAATGGTGAATGCTCCTAGATGCTCCAGCATCCGCAGCACCACGCTTTTACCCATTCCGATGTTTCCGGTCAGACCAATGACATATTTATTTGCCCAACGTCCCACGCTGTATTCCTCCAGGGATCAAAAACCTTAGGAGAAAGTGAAAGAATAAAGCCCATTGTAGCGCAACCCGCAAATCAGGGCAAAAGACCCAAGGGATTGTAGGGGCAGCATTGGGTGGTTGCAGAACTTTTCTGTCTCCCTCTGGATAAACCACCCTGAAAGTTAAACTGACAAGCCCAATGCTGTCCCTAAAGTATGTTTCAGGGTGACGATCAAACCCGTGATCACCCTGTCTTTCTCGAACTCGTTTCCATTTAGGGTATGGGCCGCGCTATAATAACCCTTAGTTTGTGTTGGATAGTTTTCGGTATTTATTCAGTTGATCATCTGACCATCAACAAGAGGGATAGTCTCGTGGACAAGCCAACAGACCCGATGATCGGGCGTACTATCGGCAAATATCACATCCTCTCCGTCTTGGGCGGCGGCGGCATGGGGACGGTCTATCGCGCACGGCAAAGTGACTCTACTCTCCACACCGCTCGTGAGGTTGCCGTAAAGGTGATCAACATTGATCTGGCCGATTCTGAACAATTCATGATGCGCTTCAAACGTGAAGCGGAGGCCATCGCGACCCTTGAACACCCTCACATTATCACCATCTTTGATTATGGTCAGGAAGGCGAACTGACCTACATTGTGATGGCCCTCAAATTGGGCGGTAATTTGGGCAATATCATCAAAGGGGAACGCCCCGGGCTGCACGAAACCGGACGCTTGATTACCCAGATTGCCAGCGCTTTAGATTATGCCCACTCGAAGGGGATCATTCACCGCGACCTGAAGCCTGCCAACATTCTGTTGGATAACGAAAAGAACTGCTTCCTAACCGACTTTGGGATCGCTCGTCGGTTGGGTGAGTCGCGTCTGACCGCTCAGGGGATGATTGTGGGCAGCCCGATCTATATGGCCCCTGAAGCGTGGCGGGGTGAAGAACCAAGTGCTGAGACAGATGTTTACTCACTGGCGGTTATCTTGTGGGAACTCCTTGTAGGACAGCCTGTTTTCACTGATAAAGCGCCTGCTCGGCTGATGATGAAACACATCAACGAACCTATCGTCTCAGTCCGCACCATGCGCCCTGATCTGCCTGCACCTATCGACGCCTTTTTTGCGCGGGCCTTGGCCAAAGAGCGCAATGAACGTTATCACTCAGCGGGTGAACTGGTCACCATGTTTGGCAAAGCAGTGGGGATCACCTTTAAGGGGGGTACAGTACGGGTGTCGCGTCCCTCGGCAGTGCCTGTACCGCCTTCGCCTGACCTTACAGCACCTATGCCTTCTTCGGGGCAGATGTTAGGCCAAGCACCAGCCCAAATCCCTATGTCACAGAACCCGGCGGTTCAGCAGCCTTACACAGCGCCACCCCGCTCAGACCCTATTCCGACACCCGGAATGCCCACGGCCAAACGTCCGGCAATGCCTATGGAACCTGTGCCTCAGGCGGCAGCTTCAGCCCCCACTGGAGGCTTAAGCCGTACTACATTGATGGTGATGGGAGGGATCATCATCCTGCTGTTGATCGTGATTGTGATCCTGTTAATCTCACGGTGATTGTTCGTTTTTATGCCTACTCCATTTATGCATTTGGCGCTGGCTCAGCGCCTTCACCACGACCCTACCCTGCCCGACGAAATGCACGAGCTTTTGGACGGGGTATGGGGCGCTTTTTTACTGGGTAGTATCGCCCCTGACGCACGGGTCTCAACGGGCATCGCCCGCGCTGAAACGCATTTTTACGAATACCGCCCCCGGCTTGAACCACCACCTGTAATCGAGATGCTACGGCGCTATCCAGAACTACGCCGCGATTCCCTACACGACCCTGAACATGTCAGCTTCATTGCGGGTTATGTTGGTCATCTCCAGATGGATCAAGTGTGGTGTGAGCAAATGTTATTCCCTTATTTTGTGATGAGAAGTCACAGTGCCGACGATTCTCAACATCATATGATGCGTATTTTTCACATTCTGATGGCGCATTTGGATCAGCGTGATCGGGATAACCTTGCGCCGGACAATTATGATGTTTTGTGTCAGACGATACCCAACCGCTGGCTTCGATTCATCTCTGATCCTGATCTCTGTGGGTGGCGGGATATTGTTGCTTCACAGCTTGCCCCCGGTGCGCAAAGCCGCTCTTTTGAGATTTTGGGTAAGGCCGCCGGGATGAGTCCCAATGAACTGCGATGGGCTGTTGATCACCAACTGGATCAGGTATGGATGCAGGTTTCCCCTGAGGTGCTCAACGCCATTGAGACGGAGATGTTCATTCAAGCGCGGGCCGCGGTCATTCATTACCTCACAGGAGTCTAAAGCAGCTTATGCACGTCTTAGTTGTTGGCGGTGCGGGCTATATTGGTTCCACCACAGCCGCCTCATTTTTGGAAGCCGGACATCAGGTGACGGTGTTAGATAATCTCTCACGTGGGCATCGTGCGGCCATCCCCGAAGGCGCGGCTTTCGTAAAAAGTGATATTGGGGATCGCGGCGCGTTGGAAGTCCTTTTTCAAATGGGCAATTTTGATGCCGTGGCGCACTTTGCGGCCCTGATTGAAGCCGGCGAGAGCATGATAAAGCCCGGTGTTTACTTTCAGAACAATGTGTCCTACTCTCAGAATTTGCTGGACACCATGCTGAAATATGGGGTCAAGCGGTTGGTATTCTCGTCCACCGCAGCAGTTTACGCCAGCAAAAACGCTACCCTCAACGAGGATGATCCTTTTGGCCCTGCCAACGTTTACGGTGAGACGAAGCTCATGATCGAGCAGATGATTCGCTGGTACCACCGTCAGGCTGGACTCAAGTACTGCATCTTCCGCTACTTTAATGCCTGTGGTGCAACCCTAGACGCCTCTGGTAAACCGGTGCGAGGTGAGGCCCATCAACCCGAAACCCATCTGATTCCACTGGCTCTGCAAGTACCACTTGGACAACGCCCTCATATCTCGGTCTATGGAACGGATTACCCCACCTATGATGGCACCTGCATCCGTGATTATGTGCATGTCCTTGATCTTGCAGAGGCGCATGTACTCGCAGTGAGTGCCCTCGATGAGCGCAAAGCCATGACTTACAATCTGGGTAATGGGCGAGGCTACAGTGTGCGTGAGGTGATCCAAGCCGCCCGTGAAGTGACCAACCATGAACTGCCCGCAGTGGAGACCCCGCGCCGCCCCGGAGATGCGCCCACCCTTGTGGCATCCTCGGAAAAGATCAATGACGAATTGGGCTGGGCGCCTCGTTTTCCTGCGCTCAGAGACATCATCAGCAGCGCATGGGCGTGGCATCAATCACACCCTCAGGGGTATCAGACTCAGGATTCCGACCAGAACTGAAGCCGAACTATGCATCTCGCCCTTAATGGCTGGTTTTGGGATCAACCTTTCACGGGGAGTGGGCAGTACCTTCGCCATTTGATCAAGACCCTGCGACGGCTCTACCCTGACCTGACCCTGACTTTAATCTGCCCCCAATCAACAGCGCTCAATGATGTCCCCGCTGGGGTGAATGTGGTCAAGGTACCTGTGGGCAAGGGGCAGATCGGTAAGGTGCTGTTTGAACAACGGGCAGTTCCAATGGAGACCAAACGGTGCGGTGCAGACCTGCTTCATGTACCCTACTGGGGCGCACCTTTGACCTCACCGGCACCGTTGGTGGTGACTGTCCATGATGTGATCCCTCTCAGTATGCGCGAATATCAGGAAACTCTAAGCGCCCGACTGTATTTTTCGCTGGTGCGTGCCAGCGCCAAAGGTGCCGGGCACTTGATCACCGACTCCGAGTTTTCACGGCGGGAGATTGTGGAGCACATTGGGGTACGACCGGAAGCCGTCACTGCGATCCCTCTGGCTTGTGAGGAGTCCTTTCACCCTAAGCTGGGAGTTGAGCGCGACACAGACATTCGGGCCCGCTACAATCTACCTGAGGAAGGTTATGTTCTGTATCTAGGCGGTTTTGATGTGCGCAAAAACCTGCGCGCCTTGATCGCGGCGTGGACGTTTGCAGCGCCCTCCGTGGGCGATCAGTATCTACTGGTGCTGGCTGGTAAACCGCCTCAAAGCTGGGGCAGCAGCCGATTTCCAGATATTCCAAAGGAGATCGCTGCACGTCCCGGACTTGAACAGTGGATTCGCTGGATTGGCCCGGTGGATGAAGCAGACAAACCCGGTGTATATCGAATGGCGCGCTGCTATGTTTTCCCTAGTCGTTATGAAGGTTTTGGGTTGGGTCCGCTCGAAGCAATGGCGGCAGGCACACCCGTGATTGCGGCCGATGCTTCCAGCCTGCCCGAAGTGACCGGAGACGCCGCTTATCTGGTTGATCCTAACGACAGTCGTCAAATGGGAGGCGCGATCATCGCCACCTTGATACAAGATGATCTTCACGCCAGTATGCGTGCTGCTGGGCTTGCCCGCGCCACTGCGTTCAGTTGGGAACGCACTGCCCGTGAGACCTTTGCAGTTTACCAGCAGATGCTGCAAGGGCGATCAGCCATATCGTTAACATGATGAGGGGAGAAAGCCCAGAGATGTCTTTAGAACTTCTGATCGCCTGTTTAGAAGCCTATTCACGTTCAGAGGATACCGAACCGTGGGTGACTGGAGTGCTTGGCAGTTCTGCCATGCCTATCCCTGAAGGCTATAAACAAGCTGTGGATGATCTGCTCACCGGCTTGGGAATCCTCAAAGAGGGGCGAATTCAGTCCCAATATGGGTATCTTTTTGCCCAAAGTCTGATTCATGGGCTGCGCGAAGGGGCTTTCACCCCAGAAATGTGGTCGGGGGCGACAGATTCAACCTGTACTTCCACAGGCCCGGCCCTGTTGGAGCAGCTAGAATCCCATCGACTGCACTGCGCCCATACGGCCACACCCATCCGCAGGGTAAGTGCGGTGATGGCTGTGATCAAGGCTCGGCGGGGGGACTCGGATGTGTACCTTATGCAATATGATCACAATGCTGGGCAATTTCAGCCCCTTGGGGGGAAGGTGGACGCCGATGATCCTGATAACCTGTCGGCTTTGGCCCGAGAACTACGTGAGGAATTGAATCAGGAGAGTCTCACTGCTGGGCGTGATTATGTGATTGCGCCCCTCAAAGAGAACATTCAGAGCTTTACCCTCTCCGCTTCACTTCATGTGGTCACGGAATACAACCATAACTTCTATCATCTTGAATCGGTGAACTTTCCACTGCCCATAGACGCGGAGACTTGCTGGATCAGTCGAGAGGAACTGCACGCAGGACGCACCCTCGATCAGCGCTCTGTCTCACGTTTGATGGTTGATGAATTGGATCAAGTGCTGGATCAACTCCCCTACAGTCTTAATACCCCTATCGCCTGAAACACCTGCCCCTTGCGCCAAGTTGTGTGAGGGGAAGGCAGGTTACTGTTCCAGTTCCAAGTTCTCTGACCTGCTCGTCTGTCAAGCATCTTTTGATAGTGTGGGTTGAATGTCTATCGAACGCTCATTCACGAAGCCTCGCAAAACTGCTATACTTCCTCACAGATAATAGTCACCCTTTTTCCCTGAAAGTGATTCTTTGCATGGACAACCGTCCCCCACAACCGCCGCCAGCAAACCAATCTCCCCAGAAAAACGAGCACCACATCCCGATCCCCACTTATGCTAAGCGCCCCTACTTAACTTATGTTCTTATCGGGATCATCGTGGCCATTTTTTTTGCCCAAGGGTTGCTTTCACAAATCAACTACCCAGAGCAGGAGCCAATCACGCCGTGGGGGGCGCTGAATTTCGTCAAAGTCCTGCGCGGTGAACACTATCGCTTGTTCACCGCGATGTTTTTGCATGTTAATCAAATCCACCTGTTCTTTAATGCGGCTTCATTGTGGTTTGTAGGGAGGGTGGTAGAACGTCTCTTTGGCACACCTCGTTTTGCTTTGATCTATTTTCTGGGAGGACTCAGCGGCTCCATCGCTAGTTTTATCTTCACCCGTGGGATTGCGGCAGGCGCATCCGGCGCGATCTTTGCGATCTTTGGTGCAGAGATGGTCTTTTTGTACCACAACCGTGCTTTATTAGGGAAAATGGCTCAGGAGCAGTTCCGTTCACTGGCCTTATTGGCGGTTCTTAATCTGGGCTTGGGGTTGCTCACCGAAGTGGTTCCGGGGGCAGTTCAGATCGATAATTGGGGGCATATTGGAGGATTCTTTGGTGGGGTGGTACTCACATGGTTCCTAGCACCACAATATGCCCTTCGGGAAGATAACACCGCCCCACACGGACTAAAGATCATTGATATTGGCATCCTTCAACGAACATGGTACGTGCCTTTGGTGTACTTTGTAGGGATGGTGGGTGTGTATCTATATGCATTCACCAATTTCCGTTAGGGAAGCATCAAAAACACGTGGCAACAATTGATCATATAATAGAGGGTAGAAGGTCGATCCGCCGTTATGGGGATCGTCCCGTTGAAGTAGACACCATCCAACGGCTGTTGGAACTGGCAGCGTGGGCACCTTCGGCACATAACCGACAGCCATGGCGTTTTGTGGTGTTGGCGCAGCCTGAAAATCGAGAACGACTCGCAGCCCAAATGGCGGCCCGCTTACGGGCTGATCTGGAACACGATGAACTGCCGCCAGATCAAATTGAGCGGGATGTGAGCCGTTCCTATGCGCGCATCACGGAGGCGCCAGCTGCTGTACTCGTTTGTATGAGCATGGAGGACATGGATACTTACCCTGATCCCAAACGCGCCCGTGCCGAACACCTGATGGCAGCCCAGAGTGTGGCTATGGCTGTTCAGAATTTGCTGCTTGCGGCTCATGCCCAAGGCTTAGGGGGGTGCTGGATGTGCGCCCCACTCTTTTGTCCCGAAACCGTTCAAAAAGCTCTGAATCTTCCCCTAGATTGGGAGCCACAAGCCTTGATCACCCTCGGTTATCCGGAGAAGGAGCGATCTTCAAGCCGCGAACCTGTTGCCCTCAAGACCATGTGGCGGTGATAAGATCATGCCTAGAACTATCAGAAAGGTCACAGCCCTAGCGGGCGGGGTAGGCGGGGCCCGATTGGTTGAGGGTCTGGCTCGGGTGTTACCTCCCGGCGCACTCACCGTGATTGGCAATACAGGTGATGACTTCCGCCACTATGGGATCGCAGTCTCACCTGACCTTGATACGGTCATGTACACCCTTGCGGGGATTGCCCATCCCCAAAATGGATGGGGACTCAAAGATGATACTCGTGCTATGCTGGGAATGCTCAAACAGTATGGCGAAGAAGGGTGGTTCGGGATCGGGGATCAGGATATGGCCACCAACTTGCTCCGCACCATGTGGTTGGCGGAGGGTCGGTCTTTAAGCGCCATCACCGCCGAATTGTGTCACCGTTTGGGGGTGCAGACCCGGCTTCTGCCCATGACGGATGATCCCCTTCATACAATGGTGGAAACAGTCGAACAGGGAGTCTTAGCCTTTCAGGAATACTTTGTGCGTCATCGTTGGCAGCCCACGGTGAAGGCACTGCACTACCGGGGCGCAGAGCGTGCGACTCCTGCGCCGGGTGTCCTTGAGTCCATTCAAAGGGCTGATTTGTTGGTGATCTGTCCTTCTAACCCGGTCCTTTCGATAGAACCGATTTTGCAGGTTGCCCCGATTCGGCGGGCATTGGCAGATCGGCAGGTTCCGTGTGTGGCTTTTAGCCCAATCATCGCCGGGGATGCAGTCAAAGGTCCAACTGTGAAGATCATGCGAGAACTCAACCTTGATCCCAGCCTCGCGGGGATCAGCCGCTATTATGCAGGGTTGATCGACGGCTTCATGGTGGATACTCAGGATATGCAGGTGGAAGTCACAGTTCCGAAGTATGCCGCCAACATCTGGTTGGATACTTCCACCAAGCGGGAGACGGCGGCAGCAGAATTGTTAGCTTGGTCTGAGTCGTTGTAATACATTGCTTTTTAGGAGATTTAGTCATGCGCGTGTGGGCGATTATCCCGGTCAAGCCATTTGTCCGGGCGAAGAGTCGTTTAGCGGACGTGCTTGCCGCTTCAGAGCGTGAAGCTCTCGCGGAGAAGATGCTCCGACACGGCATTCATGTGGTGAAATCCACCCCCCTGATCACGGGTGTAACTGTGGTCAGTCGGGATTCAAAAGTACTCTCGATTGCCCGTGATTTGGGTGTTATCACCGTCCAAGAGAGTGGTACCCCCGAACTGAACTCCGCCCTTTATCGAGCCGCGGAAGTGGTTCGGGTACAGGGCGCGGAAGCAGTGCTGGTTATGCCCAGTGATCTGCCTATGCACACAGTTGAGGATGTAGAGCAGATCATTCGTATGGGGCGTTATAATGGAACGGTGGTAATTGCCCCGGATCGGATTGACGACGGCACCAATGCCCTTTTTGTATGCCCTCCGGGATTGATTCCCTTTAGTTTTGGCAAAGGCAGTTTTCACCGACACCAGAACGAAGCTCGGAATGCCGGGGCAACGGTCAAGATTTATCGGTCAGATCGGATCAGTCTTGATTTGGATACCCCTGCTGATCTGGAGTACTATCATCAAACGATTGGTGCAGCCGCTGCACCGGATCATTACTAATTGACCAGTGGTGTTAGGGCGGGGCATGGTGTGCCATGCCCCGCTGATCTTATGATCTTGGATCACGGTTGGGTGCTTTTCTGGATGCCCCTCAAATGAACACCATCGGTTAAATACGCCTTCTCGCCCCTGCTGCAATTGTATTCCGCACTGCGGGCCGGTATTGGGGAAACGAATGCGACTAACCCCGCAGCAGCACCAAAATACACGTAAATTCACATGGAGAAACAGAAGGTTTTATCAGGTTATGCACCCTAACCCGCTTAGTCGTTCACGCTGGATCGCAGATCTATGCCTGCTCGCGGTGGCCGCTGTATGGGGATCAACTTTTGTGGTGGTGAAGACCGCTACCAGTAGCTTCCCTGTGTTAGGCTTTTTGACCCTGCGTTTTCTGGTTGCGCTTATGGTGCTGCTGCCCTTCAACCTCCAGCGGCTTCAAAGGCGTCGTCCTTTTTCCCTCTGGGAACTAAAATGGGGCGCGGCTGCGGGCGCGCTTTTTGCAGGGGGATATATCTTCCAAACCTTTTCCTTGCGTCTCACCGATTCCGGACGGGTGGGATTCATCACAGGGCTGTACGTAGTGCTGGTTCCGGTGCTCGCATTGTTTCTACTGCGCTACCGAATCTCACGGCGAATCGTCCTTGCCCTGATTTTGTCTCTGATCGGTATGGTTTTCCTCGGTTATGTGCCGGGCAGCAGTTTCACAGGAGATCTGCTGGCCTTTTTGTGCGCGGTGTGTTACGCCGGACAGATTCTTGTGGTGGAGAAAATGCCCCCTCAGTCAGACTGGCGTTTTATGGCGTTGATGCAGTCGGGTATGGTGGTTTTGATCTGCGGTGGTTTGATGCCTATCCTCGCAGAGGTGCGGGGGTGTGAAGGGACGCTTTGTAGTGCCTTACTGCCCTTTGCGGAGGCCCTCCCTACCAGTTTACCCGGTGATGTACTTCAAGTGGCGGCCTATACCGGCATCCTTGCGACAGCGGCAGCGCTGGCCGTGCAGATTTGGGCGCAGAAGATTCTACCTCCCAGTGACGCCGCACTGATCTTCGCCATGGAAGCGCCCTTCGCGGTTGTTTTTGGGTTGATCTTCCTTCAGGAATCATTGACTTTGACTGGGGCATTCGGGTGCGCCCTGATCTTCGCCGCGATGCTCACGGTCACCCTTGGCACACGCGAGGTCAAGGGGCAACCAGCGCCCGCCTAGACATTCTCGGCAAAAGAGGACGGTAGTCAGCAATTTACTGCCGTCCCTCATCCCCCCCTCACCAATTCGGGCTAAACTTGTGCCATTCGTGATCTGAAGATAGTGCGGTCATCATGTCCATTCGTACTCGCTTGACCCTGTGGTATTCGGCCCTACTGGCGACCGTGATATTGGTTTTTGGGGTAGCCCTCTTTGCGATGCTCAATTGGGCATGGCGTTCTCAACTTCAAGAGAACATGCGCCTGTTAACTGAGCAGATGGTTGATACCATTGGTTTGGCGTTTAATGGTGACACTGGCGAAATCGCACCCGACCCAGTCCAAAAGCGAGTGACCCAGATGCTTTCCACTGCTGCGGGTATGTATGTCCAGTTGTGGAATGTTCGTGGTGGGTTGATCGCTCAGACCCCCAATGTGGGGTTTAGCCAGCCCTTTTATGCTGATGGTCTGCTTCAGCCCGTGCCTGTGGTAATTGACGTTAATTTGCAGAATGACATCCATGCCCTTGTGTCCAGCGTGCCCATTCTTTCCCCAGATACCACCCGTTTAGGCACAATCCAGATCATGACGCCTCTAACCATGCTCGAAGCCGCAACCGATAGGCTGCTGCGGGTGATGCTCGCTATCGGCGGGTTGGCCTTGGTGTTGGCGTTTCTGGTTGGATCGTTTTTTTCCGGCCAGATCTTGCAGCCTATCGAAACTATCAGCCAAATCGCCCGTCAGATCACGGCGGCTGATGATTTGAGCAAACGGATCCCTTATGATGGGCCTATGGACGAATTGGGCCACCTTACCCAGACCTTTAATACCACCCTATCTCGGTTGGAGCGCTTGTTTAAGACCCAACGGCGCTTCATTGCCGATATTTCCCATGAGTTGCGCACCCCTCTAACCACCATTCAGGGTAATGTTGACCTGATGAAACGCTTTTATCCGGAACTTAAGGACACCCTCGAAATTGAGGCCATCGCGGGTGAAAGCCGCCGCATGACTCGTCTGGTGGAAGACCTGCTGCTGCTGGCTCAGGCCGATTCGGGTCGTATGTCCCTACGCATGGAGCCAATTGAGTTAGCCTCTCTCACCCTTGATGTTTACCGTTCTGCGCATATCTTGGCGGGTGAAAAGATCACCCTAAAGTTGGGAACCTTAGACGCGGTGTACATTCACGGGGACACAGATCGCCTTAAACAGTTGATGCTTAACCTGATCACCAATGCCATCAAATACACCCCGGAAGGCGGGACAGTAGGTATTCAGCTCACGCACGAAAACGGGGTTGCCCTGTTTGCGGTCTCTGATACCGGAATCGGGATACCAGCGGAGGATCTGCCCCATATTTTTGAACGCTTTTACCGAGTCGATAAAGCGCGGGCAAGGGAAATGGGTGGATCGGGGTTGGGCCTGTCCATTGCCTCATGGATTGTCGAGGCCCACCACGGGAAAATCTGGGCCGAAAGCTCACTGGGCAAAGGTTCCACCTTCTATGTGCGCATTCCTTCGATAGAAAGCAACACTGTGCCCGACTCGGTGCGTGATACCCGCCAGCGCATCCCCATTTTGCGCCGCACCCTTAATTCACATGCACCAAATGCGGAGCCTGATCGAAGTTCGCCCCGACGTTAAGACCGCAGCCTTCACGGTTCAAAATTTTACCAATACTGCCTATTTTACTCGGCCGTGTTGGCGGCTTGAAACCGCTCCCTCAAAGGGCAGAGGCGAGTCGGAGGGCATACCCCTTGAGACTCTTTTGGTAACCGCACCTTAGAATTTTAGCAGGGGGCTTGCAAAAACCCTGTACATGCTGTAAAAATTAAGCATTCGGGGCAAAATACGTTGTCCTGAGACTCCAGATTTTTTGTTAGAAAGGGAATACGCTCGTGAAGACTCGCATGAAGTTCATGGTGAGTTTTGCGCTATTGGTAGCGCTGGTAGTTGCCGCCTTCCCGGTGGTAAACAGCGTCAAAGCGCAGGACGCAAAAGTAGTAGTGATGGGTTTTTCTCAGGAACCGGATACTTTCAACGGCTTCTATTCTGCGATGGCCTTTGCCCAGTGGGCGATGGACCTCGGTGTGGCGAGCCTCTACGACTACGATGAGAATGGGGTAGCCGTACCGGTGTTGATCGATGCTATCCCCACTGTCGAAAATGGTGGGATTGCTGCCGATATGTTGAGCTACACCTTCAAGGTCAAGAGTGACCTGAAGTGGAGCGATGGTGACCCACTGAACGCTGAAGACGTGGTCTTCACCTTCCAGATGGTCTTGGACAAAAAGAACAACTTTGCGCAGGGCGCCAACATCGCGGCTGCTGTTGACAGCGTTGAGGCAGTTGACGACCTGACCGTAAAGGTGACCTTCAAGGAACCCCAGCCCTTCCCGGAGAACTTCCTCTCCGACATCGGTCTGCCCGCAGTTCTGCCGGCCCACATCCTGAAGCCCGTATACGAAGCTGAAGGAACCATCGAACAGGCCGATTGGAACCAGAACCCCACTGCGTTCAGCGGTCCCTTCAAGGTCACCGAATGGCTCCGCGGCGAGTCCATGACCTTTGAACCCAACGAAAACTATGTGGGCGGTGTGGCGAACTTCAACGTGGTGATTCGCTTCTTCCCTGATCCCGAAACTGCGAAGGCAGCGCTGGCAGCCGGTCAGATTCAGTTCCTGACCAACGTTGCTCAGGCGGATGCTGGTACCCTCGGCAACCTCAGCCCTGACATTCAGGTGATTCAGGTCTTTGGTGGCTACATCGAAAAGATGACCATCAATGTTCGTACCGACGATATGCCCGGCCCCGGCCACCCCGCCCTGCGTGATGTGAAGGTTCGTCAGGCGATCCGTCTGGCCCTGAACCGCAGTGAAATCACCACCAACCTGCTTGGCGGCACCACTGCCCCCACCGACAGCCTGTATGCTGGAACGGTCTTTGAGAACAAAAACATCAAGACCGTGGAACGTGATGTTGAAGCGGCCAAGAAGCTGCTCGACGAAGCGGGCTGGGTTGTGGGTTCCGATGGTATCCGCGAAAAGGATGGGGTCAAGCTTGATCTGCGCTTGAACAGCACCAACGCGGGTTGGCGTCAGGCCTATCTGGCAGTCCTCCAGCAGAATCTGGCTGAAGTGGGCATCAAGACCACCATCGGCTCGTTCCCTGCCACCGAATACTTCGGTCAGTTCACCAATGGTGGTATCCTTGCCTCTGGTCTGTTTGATCTGGGCACCTATGCCAACAACACCGTGCTGACCAACATTGTGAACGTCTCTGTGAACGAAGACCTCGCCTGCGATCAGGTGGTCTCCGAAGCCAACCCTGCGGGTAACAACCATGCGGGTTACTGCAACCCCGAACTGGATGAACTGGTGAAGATCACCAAGACCTCCAGCGATCCCAAGGTTGCTCAGGAAGCCGCAGACAAGATTCAGGAACTTCTGTACAATGAAGTGCCTGCAATCCCGCTGTTCCCCCGTGGTGACATCTACGGAATCAACAAGTCCGCCTTCGCGGAAACCCCGCGTATCGGCTCCGGTGTAGGCAACCAGTTCTTCGACATCGTAAACTGGAAGCTAAACTAAGCTGAACGTGCCATACCGGGATAGTATCCGGTGAATTGAAGTGAACAGGGGCGGGAAATCCCGTCCCTGTCATATCTGATAAGGCTAATCGGGCGTTGTGCTCCTAAAGGCAAATCGTATGATAAAGTACATCACGCGGCGCATCCTCCAATCGATCCCCCTCCTCTTTTTGATCACCTTTGTCCTGTTTGCTTTGATGAATGGTATTGGGGATCCACTGGCTGTTTATGGCGAGGCCCGCAACAAACCCAATCCACAACAGCGCATGGAGATCATGCGTCGTTTGGGGCTGGATCAGCCTATCTATGTGCAGTATGTTTACTGGCTTATCGGCAATGATTGGGCGCAGGTGGATGTACGTGGTGATGGCACTTTGATGGAGCTGGGTAGACGCAAGGGGGTCCTTCGTGGGGATTTTGGGATGTCCTTCCGCACCCGTCAGCCTGCGACGCAGCGCATTAGTGAACGCTTACCCAACACCCTGATCCTGATGATACCCTCTTATGTCCTCACCGTGCTGTTGGCGCTGGCCATTGGGGTGTATTCAGCCGTGCGACAGTACTCGTTTTTTGATAACTTAGTAAGCGGCATGTCGTTCTTTTTTTACTCCATGCCCATATTTTTCATAGCCCTTATGTGTATTTACATCTTTGGGGTTCAGTTCCAAAGGTGGGGACTCCAACCGCTGCCCATCGGTGGTATGTATGATCCGGGCAAGACCCGCAATTTCGCCAATCTGCTGCCTCATCTGGTCATGCCCGTTTTTTGTTTGGTGGCCATTCAGTTGGCGGGATATGTACGCTTCATCCGTTCTTCCATGCTCGAAGTGCTTGGACAGGACTACATCCGCACCGCACGCTCAAAAGGGATGCGCGAACAGCGCGTTGTTCGCCGCCATGCCCTTAAGAATGCGGCCCTACCTCTGATCACCCTGATCGGCTTGGATATTCCGTTTTTGCTGGCAGGGGCAGTTGTGACCGAGCAAATATTTTCGTGGCCGGGGATGGGGGCACTGTTCATTGAGAGTCTGACCTACTCCGACTTCCCGGTATTGATGGTGATCCTGCTGCTGCTCAGCATTGCAGTGGTTTTCTTCCAACTTTTGACCGATATTGTGTACACTTGGTTCGATCCGCGCATCCGGTTTAATTAAGCCCAGAAAAGAGCGAGACTATGACGACTATCACCCGCCCCGAAGGGGATGCGCAGCCCCCGGCCACAAGCGTCAAAGCCCTTGATCGCCAAATGGAACGTTCGGTCATCGGCGAATCTAACCTCAAACGCAGCCTTCGGCGCTTACGCAAACATCGAATGGCCGTGGTGGGGGCGGTGATCCTTGTATTGATCATCCTCTATGTGCTGATCGGTTCGCTCATCTTCCCCGAAAGTTCCTCAAACTTCTTGGATACTTCCAAACGCCTGATGGCCCCAGATGCTGCCCATCCCTTTGGAACCGATCAGGTGGGGCGTGATATTTTTATCCGCACCATCTACGGCGGGCAGATTTCGCTCTTTATCGCAGTGACAGCGGTTGCGGTGCAGCTTGCTATCGGGGTTACGGCAGGGCTGTTGGCAGGCTACTTTGGCGGATTGGTAGACACGATCATCATGCGCTTCGCTGAAGCCATGTTGAGCATCCCTCAGATCTTCCTTGCTCTGATCGCGGTGCGCATTTTCGCCAATGCTATCCCGGATTTTAAGATTGGGGGACGCGAGTTCAGCAATACCCTCGTGGTGATGATCATCGTACTTGGTGCCACCAGTTGGATGCGGCTTTCCCGGATCGTGCGCAGTGTGGTGCTTTCGGTGAAGGAACAAGAGTACATCACCGCGGCCCGATCCTTAGGGCTGCCCCCCCGTCGAATTCTGCTGCGCCATGTGCTGCCCAACTGCGTTGCTCCGATCATCGTCTCTGCCACCTTGGGGGTAGCCTCCGCCATTTTGCTTGAAGCTTATCTTTCCTTTTTGGGTCTGGGGGTGCGCCCCCCCACAGCCACATGGGGCAGCATCATCAGCGAAGCCAAGGAGTTTTTGGCGCAGGGAAATTGGTGGTACTGGTTCTTCCCCGCGGTGTTTATCGTGTTGACGGTATTGGGGATCAATTTCCTCGGTGATGGTCTTCGTGATGCCTTCGACCCCAAGTCGCTCAAGTGAGGCTGTTTTGTGGTAGGGTGTTCACCACCTTCTGAGTTCCGATCAAAACAGCCCTAACTGCTGAGGCACCTGTGGATCAGGGGGCAGCAAATCCCAAGGCAAGGGGGCTAGATCGGGCTGTACTGCCCGTACCCGGTGGTAAAAATCACGGGCAATGTGAGGTGAATGGGACTCAATCGGGCAGTGTGCAAAAAAGTACACCCGTTTGCCCTCACGGAGCCATGCTGCCACCCGCCCCACCCAATCGGGCAGATAGGCCTCGTTTTCTTCAGGAATGGGGCTGCTGATATAACGCACCAGCACAAAGTCACCTACGGCTTCCGTGACCAAAGGCACATCTGGCTTTTTTTCCTGTGCGAGGATCGCTTCTGGTGCGGCGCTGTTATAAACCGGGCGGCTGTCAAAAGTGACCCGTCCTGCACCAGCCTCGATCAACGCTTTATTTAAGACCTGCGCCTGCTGCGGCTCAAACCATGCCCGGTGACGAACCTCAACCGCCACTTCAAGGCCCTGAGGAAGCCCATCTAAAAACCGTCGTAAATCTGGAAGGGCACGGGGTCCAAAACTGGGCGGAAGCTGAAGCATCAGCGGCCCCCGCCGGGTGCCGAGGGCGTTGGTCGCTTTGAGGAAAGCTTGATTTGGGGGGTCAGCCTCGATCAGGCGGCGTTCATGGCTGATGATTTTGGGGAACTTAAGGCAGAACCGGAAGTGATCGGGGGTATCAGCCGCCCATCGGGCCGCGGTCTGGGCTGATGGGATGGCATAAAAGGTGGTGTTGCCCTCGACGGTGGTGAGCCGTTCCGCATACGCCCGCAGGCGGGAATCTTTAGGGGTGCCCGCGGGGTAAAAATTCCCCGTCCAGCCCTCGTATGCCCAGATCGCACAACCTGTGCAGAGAAAGCCCAAAGAAGATGACATGCGCTAATCCTTGTTATGTGGACTTAGAACTTGTGCCAGACTCCTTGTTTCCGGCTTTAGTTCAGCCTGCCGAGGTTTTGCCATACTTTATCTCTGACACCTTAGTGATGAGTAGTGCTCGAAAAGTGGTGTTACCCTTTTGAAGGTTGTCGAGATCCTTCTCATTCAATACTACGCACAAAACATTATCCTCGTGGAAGCTTTGCTTTACGAGATCTGTGGCCGCTTTTGAGTCTTGTTCACCAGTTATCCCTTCCCTAGACAAAAGCACCCCAAAAGAGGAATGTGTCAACCGCATGCGGTGGATGAAGTACCCAACCGCTTGTACTCCGACAGGATCTTTCCAGTTTTTGCATTCTACAATGAACTGACGCCCAAGCATGTCTGCCATCAGATTGGAATGAGGACTCAAGTTTTCTACCATAAGATCATTCTCAAAGGTTCTGTTCGAGACCTTTTGATGTGGTATCCATCCGGGGATGAGCATAAACAAGTAAGTTGCCAAAGTCTCAAGAGAATCGCCCTTCTCCTGAGAAGACGTATCTTGTTTCTTTGCTGCATCAAGGAGTGCCTCAAAATACGGGTTTGAAATGGGAAACTCAATGGAAGAAGACTGATGCGCAAACAGATATGAATGCTCAGGGTGTTTGAGTACCAAACGACGCACTACATCTTCTGCAAACCCCGCTGGAGACTTCCAATCGGAAGGCTCAGGTGCTAATTGTTGAAGTGTATCCTTAAGGTTGGAAGATACCTGAAAATTACTCCTTAGATCTCGCCAACCATGTCCTTCGACATTATCAAAAGCATCATCTGCCTGAGTATGCAGGAGCCACCAGATGGCGCGTGCTGGATCATTATCTCCTAAGGCATACATCCCCAAGTGATGAGCCAATGTGGCGCGATAAATACGGTTGCCAGTATCTCGTTGACACTGAGCAAGGCTTTCCCATCCCGCTAACAGCAGATTTTGAGAAAAGAATGAGGAATTACGGGTTCTCCACCCGTGTAAGTTCCGGTTTGGGGGAACTAGTAAATCTAGCGCTTCGGCTTGAGCGATATACTGGAGGCAAACCGAATAGGCATTGGTGTACCTATCTTCAGGTCTTTCATGGAGAGATTTCCTATTTTCTCCAGCAAATTTGGACAGTTCAGTTCTGAGCGTTTCGTAGTATTCGCCTAGCTTATCAGGATCTTGCTTATCAGGGTCTTTAGGAAATATTTCCTTTAATCTATTTGTGAGACCTTCTAGTTTCTCCTTAAAATCCATTTGCTCCCCCGCTTTTATTGATTTCCCCCTTCAACCTATGCAGATCACCCCCTCGATCACTTGGATGACCGAGGGGGAGTGATGAACTAACTATGCCCGCATGATGTTGCGCAGCACGGTGGGCAGGATGCCGCCGTTGCGGTAGTAGTCGATCTCCACCACGGAGTCGAGGCGGGCGATCACGGTAAAGGTGTAGGGTGTCCCGTCCTGACGAGTCACCTTCACGGTGATCTCAGCGCGGGGCTTGATGGTATCACTGATCCCTTCGAGGCTGAAGGTCTCATAGCCCGTAAGCTGATGGGTGGCGGCGTTTTCGCCTTCCTTGAACTGAAGGGGCAGCACCCCCATCCCCACCAAGTTACCCCGGTGGATACGTTCAAAGCTCTCCGCCAGCACCGCTTTGATGCCCAACAGAGACGTGCCCTTGGCGGCCCAGTCGCGGGAACTGCCTGTGCCGTATTCCTTACCTGCGATCACCAGCGTTGGGGTGCCCTCAGACTTGTAACGCATGGCCACATCGTAGATGGGTCCATGTTCGCCGCTGGGCACATGGACGCTGACTCCACCTTCCACACCCTTGACCATCTGATTCTTGATGCGGATGTTGGCGAAGGTGCCGCGCACCATCACCCGGTCATTGCCGCGACGAGTACCGTACTGGTTAAAGTCCACTTTCTTAACCCCATGATCGATGAGGTATGCACCTGCCGGGCTTTTTTCGGCAATATCGCCTGCTGGCGAGATGTGATCGGTGGTGATTGAGTCCAACAGCAGCGCCAGACAGCGCATGTCGCTGATGTTGGTTAAGGGTTCGGTGTCTAAACTGAAGCCCTCAAAGAAGGGCGGCTCTTGAATATAGGTGGAATCCCCATCCCAGCCAAAGAGCATTTCACCCTTGTTGGGGATCGCGTTCCAGTCCTCGTTAGAATCCTCGATTCCGGTGTAAATTCGGCGGAATACTTCCGGGTTAGCAGCGGTGCTGATCAGATCATTGATCTCCGCTTGGCTGTACCAAATGTCACGGAGGTAAACTGGGTTTCCGTCCTTGTCGTGACCGATGGGATCGTTGACCAGATCAATATCCACTGTGCCCGCAATCGCGTATGCGACTACCAGTGGTGGTGAGGCAAGGAAGTTCGCCTTCACCAGCGGGCTGATGCGCCCTTCAAAGTTGCGGTTACCGCTGAGCACCGCACTGGCAACCAGATCGTACTGCTTGACCGCTTCGCCCACGATCTGAGGCAGGGGCCCACTGTTGCCGATACAGGTGGTGCAGCCATAACCAACCACATGGAACCCAAGGGCTTCTAGCGAAGGCATCAGGCCCGCTTCGGTCAGGTATTCCGTGACCACCTTGGAACCGGGGGCGAGGCTGGTCTTAACGTAGGGCTTGACGCTCAAGCCGCGCTCGACCGCCTTTTTGGCCAGCAGCCCCGCGCCCAGCATGACCGAAGGGTTCGAGGTGTTGGTGCAGCTTGTGATCGAGGCGATCACCACAGCCCCATGTCCGATCTCCATCTCAGAGCCGTTCTTGACCGTTGCCTTGACCGCGGCCTTTTCCTCGGTCAGGGCATAACCGCGCTTATCCAGAGGGGCCCGCAGGGCTTCTTGGAAGGTGTTTTTCATATTCCACAAAGGCACCCGATCTTGGGGGCGCTTGGGCCCAGCGATACTCGGTTCCACTGTGCCCAGATCAAGCTCAAGGACATCGGTGAACACGGGTGAGGGTGTGTCATCGGTACGGAACAGCCCCTGCGCTTTGGTGTAGCGCTCCACAAGCTGCACTTCGGCCTCAGTGCGTCCGGTACGACGTAGATAACGCAGAGTCTCATCGTCCACTGGGAAAAAGCCCATGGTGGCCCCAAAGTCTGGAGCCATATTGGCGATGGTGGCACGGTCGGGCAGCGACATTTGGCTCAATCCTGCGCCAAAAAACTCCACAAACTTATCCACCACCCCCCGCTTGCGCAGAATCTGGGTGACGGTTAACACCAGATCGGTTGCGGTGGTGCCTTCAGGCAGTTTGCCCGTGAGTTTGAAGCCGATCACCTCAGGCAGAAGCATATAATAAGGCTGCCCCAGCATGACTGCCTCGGCTTCGATCCCACCGACGCCCCAACCGATCACACCCAGCCCATTGATCATGGTGCTGTGAGAGTCCGTGCCCACCAGACTATCGGGGAAGGCCACCAGTCCCTCATCATCAGGACGGGTCAGGACACCTTTTGCCAGATATTCGAGGTTCACCTGATGGATGATCCCACTTCGAGGGGGCACCACTCGGAAGTTTTGGAAGGCCTTCTGGGCCCAGCGCAGAAACTCATAACGCTCGCGGTTGCGTTCAAACTCTAGAGCGGAATTGGTCTGGATAGCCATCCGGGTGCCAAACTCGTCAATCTGAATCGAGTGATCAATGACCAGATCAACCGGCACAAGGGGATTGATCCGTTTGGGATCGCCCTGAGCGCGCACCATCGCGTTACGCATCGCGGCGAGGTCAACCATACAGGGCACGCCCGTATAGTCCTGCATCAACACACGGGCAGGTTTAAAAGGGATTTCACGAGGGGCGGGCGACTTCGCGTTCCACTCCGCAATAGCGACCACATCCTCTTCGGTCACGTCGTAACCATTGAGGCTGCGGAGCGCGGACTCAAGCAGCACCTTCATGGAGAAGGGCAGATGAGAGATGGGGGCAATATGGAGTTCTTCGAGCCGCTCCAGACGGTAGAAGTAGGCGGTTCCGCTGCCTGTCTCAAAGGCGGTGCGGGCACCGAACCGATCAATCGTGGATGACATGGTTATGCCTCAACTATTTGGGTAAAAAATGGTGGATGACCACACATGGGTAAGGAAGATTGTATCAAATTTTCGCCGCAAAACGCGAATGAACGCCCCAGTTCGGTCAGGGCGATCACGTCCCGCGTTCATCTCCTGTGGATGGGCACTCTCAAGGGGGAAACACATCGGGCGACTCTAGGTGAGTCGCCCGATGGATAGTCGTCATTCGACATGGACACTCGATTACACCCTCACCCTTGCACAGCCCAAGGGCGAGGATGCGTCTTCACTACTCGCCCCGCACTGTGAACAGCGAACCTTCACCCCGTCCGAAGACTTCAGGGAAGTAGAACTCGTTGCCGTTGGGCGGGATCACCCGGTACACCCCGGGGGTGGTCGCCTGTACCTGATACACGTAGCGGTAGTTACCACGCGGCAGATACGACGCTGACAAGGTCACCTTTTCCGTCCGCAGTTGGGTGTCGCTGAAGTACCACCACCCCCAACCATAGTAACGGAAGTCATCAATGTTGGTCAGGTTGGGCCGTTCCCCATACTGACTGGTCGTTTGCAGAGAGCGATCAATGGCTTCCGTCCCCGCCGGGATGGGATCATTGATGACCACATAGTACATGTCCTGAGAGGCCGTGAACTCCAGTACCACTGTGATCACATCGCCCACATTGGCCGCGGTGACCGGTTTACCGTCAATGTAGTAGGTGCGGGTAAACGATAGACCCCGGTCGGTGGCTTTGATCGCTTCTACAGGCTGCTGCACATGCAGCGAGGCCGTGTAGTAGAGCGCGCCTTCGCCCTCAGCGTGGCTGAACACAATTCGATTGACCTGTTCCCGCATCATCTCGGCCACATCCAGTTTGATTGTGGTCGTGTCGCGCAGGGTCTCTTTGGTCGCTTTGCCTTCGCCGACCTTGTTCCCATTCAGGCTGACCGCAAACTCATAGTTCGCTTTGAGTTCGCCGCTTACAACCATCCAGTCGGTAAGGGCCATCACGGACCATGCCGTTTCCTGAGTGGTCTCCCATGCGTCACCCCGACGGGCCACCATCAGCCAGCGCACCACATTGGGGATCAGTTCACTTTGGGGATCAAACTTCACAAGGGTCTCCAAGATCAACGCTGTGGTGCGGGTGTTGCTGCCCCAGTTCCACCAGTCGCGGCGATCTTCTTCCCAGTGAATGCCGGTCGCGGAGGCAATCGCAGCCGATTGCAGGTCAGAAAGCAGAGTCGTGATGCGTGAACCTTCGGCCTGATTCTGGAAAGGCTGATGAGCCAGCGCAAGGAAAGCGCGTCCATCCAGACTCATCTTTTCGCGGCGGATAAACAGACTCTCCATCACGATCAGGTTGGGGCTGCCTGCCCGCGACAACACATAGGACACAAACGCCCAACGGTTGAGTTCATAGGCCGGTGTCTGATCGCTGAAGGCCGGGAAGCGCGAGAGCAAGAACCCCTGCGCCCGGTCGATCATATCATTGGGCACGCTGAAGTCCGCATCACGGGCTTCGAGCAGCCCCAGAAGGGCGTAAGCAGTGGTCAGGATGCTGCTTTCTTCGCGTACATACCAACCCCATCCGCCATCGGGATGCTGCTCTTGCTGAAGGCGCTTCAGGGCGTAAGCCACGGCCTCATCCAGTTGAGCGCGCAGTTTGGGATCATCGACCCCGGCTTTTTGCAGCGCCCGGTAAGTGATCACATTGGGCAGGAAGCGTGAGACGGTCTGCTCCAAGCACTGATAGGGGTAGTTGCGCAGGTATTCCAAGCCATCAAGAGTGGTTGCTGCCAATGAGGGATTGATCTTGATGGTCAGTTCACCCGAAGGCGCAAGTTCAGTCGGGGGCAGCAGCAGCCCTTCAACGCGCTCACCGGGTTGGCGCAGACTGCCAGCGGTGGAAACGTAATCGGGCGCTTCGTACTTGTACACAGGCAGTAGGCGATCATCACCGAGTCCCACTGCGGGCTTGCTGGCGTCGCCAAACTCACCGCTTAGGGCGCTGAAGGTCAGATCAACGAA
This sequence comes from Anaerolinea sp., assembly GCA_014879835.1. Classification (GTDB taxonomy): domain Bacteria; phylum Chloroflexota; class Anaerolineae; order Aggregatilineales; family UBA2796; genus UBA2796. Next base: position 63,262 of record JACSRJ010000157.1, on the reverse strand, counting down.
TTCCACATTCTCAACCGTTGCGAGCCAAAGCACCCGAATACGTCCGTCCGCAGGAATGGTCACCGTCTGATCAGCCGCTGCACGCAGGGTGACACCCTTGGCATCCAGCTTCACAACCACATTGAGTTCACTGGACGTGTTGTTATTCACAACCATCGCCAGTTCCACCTCATCGCCAACCACAAAGAAACGTGGGGTAGCCGGACGCACCAGCAAAGGTTTGGTGGACATGATCTCCAGCGTAGCATCACCTGCCGCGGTTTCAAGGCTGATTGCACGCGCATCCAACCGCCAAGTGGTGAGGTTATCAGGCAGTTTGACGCTTGCCTGTGTCCGCCCATCCACACCTGTGATCAGACTCGCCGACCACAAGGGCGTATCTACAAAGTCGGTGCGCGGAGTCAGATTCACCTGTGCCCCCCCGCCACCACCGCTGTCTGCAAGTCCATCGGCGGACTTCTCCATAGCAGGCGCTCCGGGCGCAGCTTCGCCCCCCGCGAGCATCCCTGCCATCGTTGCGCTAGGTGCAGGCGAGCTCATAGCGCGGGTCCGGCCTTCCTCATCCCGTGCTAGATCATCCAGCTCTTCTTGAAGTTTGATCCCATCGATCAAACGATTGAGTGCCGTAGCAGTGAGGATCGACAGCCCTCGGGTAGACCAGTAAGCAGTGAAGATCGGGCCGCTGTTAGGCGCACCCACGGAAAGGGTGGCCACATCGGAAAGGCTCAGCCCCACTTCAGCCGCTACCGGCTCATCGTTCTGATCAGTGATCAACACATCGAAGGTCACGGTTTCGCCGGGTGCGGCCCGTTCCACCGAAGGAGTCAGTTTGATATTCAACTGTTTGGTGACAGCTACGGTCAGGTTGATCAGCCCGTAGCGAAGTTCCGGCACGCCCTTGCCTTCAGGAGTGTTGGCGCTGCCATTAAACAGAGTCACCGAAAGATACACATTGGGCGCATGGGTATCGGTGATGGGCAGTTTGTAGGTATAGGCACCCTCGATCTCAATGATCTCGGTGTGCATGATGCGCGCCCGCTCCACCGTGACCAGTGCTAGTACCTTACCGGAGAAGGGTGAAGGGATCAGGATTTCGGCGGTCTCACCGGGTTGGTAGGCCCCCTTACGGTCTGCGATCAGGTTCAGCTTTTTGTCGGTGTCCATTTGGGCAATCGGGTCTGCACCCCGCACCCACACCGAGATTTTACTCTGGGCGATCCGCTCCCGATCATCACGGGCCGTGACCTTAACCTCATACACACCCGATTTTGCGGGGGTAAAGGTAAATACAGCTTTGCCCTCGGCATCTGTGGACATTTCCTCGCTGGTAACGGGGATCGATTCCCGCTTCCAATCGAAGGTTTTGGGGTCCTGAACCCAGCGCATCTCAGTTACTTTCACCTGAGCTTTGCGGTTGGGCACAGGGGCACTGTGCCAGTCAACAGTGGTGATAGCCACTTCAAAAGGCTGACCAGCTTCACCCACATACTTTTTAGGCTGCAAGCCTACATAGACTTCAGCAGGGTGAACGGTGACACTGGTGCGGCCACTGATAGTCTGGTTGCTGACATCGGTCACAGTGGCTTCGACGGTGAATTCCTGAAGTGAAATGCCGCCTGCAAGGTCTGCCGGCACTTCGATCACCAGTTGACCCTTTTCATCCAGTGTGCCGGAACCATTTGCCACCTGACGGTTGTAGACCCAACCGGAGCCGTAGTAATCGACGAACTCAAAGCCGCCCAAACCCCGGTAGTTAAACCCGGTTGAGTTGGCATAAGCAGCCCAGTTGACGGACGCGCCCGAAACCGAACCGCCAAAGAGGAACTTGGCGTCGATGGTGACTTTGATCGTGTCACCAGCAACGTATTCGGGCTTATCAGCAGTGGTCGTGACCAAAAACTCCGGTGGACGGAACTCAGCGACATTAAAGTTCAGATATTGACCTTCACCCCGCCATTCTACATACAGGCTGTAGTTGCCCAATGGGGCTTCACCCTGCGGTTTGAGATCAAACTTGCCGCTGAAGGCCCCATACTGGTTGAGCGTCAGACGCTCCTTGGACGCTTCCTGCCCGTTGGCGTCATAGATAATCACCTGCACTTGTTCACCCGCAGGCACGGCAAAGGTGACATCATCCTGCCCACGCACAATACCCCGATAGTACACCGGGCGTCCGGGGCGGTAAAAAGGCTGATCGCTGTAGAGGTAGATATTGGCCCGAACCGGATCAGTGTCCATGCCGATCTCAAACTGGTAAGGTTCGAGCGACTCCGACCAGCGCACGCTGCCAAGGCTGAAAACGCCCTCACCTTCAACAATCGTCCAATAACCGTAGGAACGATAGTCGTTGAGGTTGGTAGACAGTTTGGCCCGGGCCAGACCATTGCCGTCAACAGAGACCGGGGCGTTGCGTCCTTCTCCCGCTCGGTAGAAGCTCACCGCAGCATTGGCAACCGGTTTGCCGCTCTTGAGGTCAGTAACCCATGCCAATACATTGCCATCCGCATCAAGTTTGGTGACCACATTGGAGGTAGCAACCACATAAACTTGACGGATCGGCTCTTGGATGGGCGATTGAAGGAATCGTGCAAACTGGGGCGACCATGCCTCAATGTAGTAGATTCCGGGTGTTAATGCGCCCCCACCTTCGGCAAGGTCAAGACGCAGCGCCTTTACTTCGTTAGCGGCCGCCTCGACGGGCATTGTCCAGATACGGTCAAAACGGGGTGGGATGTAGTTGTACAGGTTAATCCCACCGTAATCGTCACTCATGCGCAGCAGTTCTTCAACGGAGAGTTTGGCGATTTTCAGCTCAATCGTCTGAATATTGACCATGGTCGCAACAATCGAGGTGTTTTCCCGATAAGCACTGGTCAGATTCAAGCCGCTGCGTGGGGTGATGCGTAGTGAAGGACGGTAATTTTCCACGCTGAAGCTGAAGGTGTACGGCTCTTTGATCTCATTGCCGTAAATGTCTTTCACGCCCGCTTCGAGGGTAATCGTGTAGGTGGTCGCAGGTAGAGACCGAAACTGGATCGAAAGGCTGGTATAGCTTGGATAGAGGCTCAAGTTTTCAGGTTTGGGTTCGACTTTCACCTTATCCACAAAGCTCTTTTCATCCATCGGGGTGCTAAAGTAGATCACCGCACCACTGCCCGGATAGACCTTTTCCCCGTTACGGGGGGATGTCTCGGTCACTGAAGGGTAAGGGTAGGTGCTGAAAGTGCGGCTTTGGGGATTGGTCAGAACGGCCTCGCCACTGGCGCTGCGCGCCCCCCCTCGGATTGCCGCCTGATAACGGGTGGCCATCGCCAGTGGGGCGGTGGGCTGGAAGATCAGGGTACGATCATCATTGGAGAAGGTGAATGTCCCGGCCACATCAGCACTGCTAGTCAGGTTGCGCAAGGTGAAATTGGCCCGCACGCTCTCTTTATCCATCGGCTGGTTAAAGTCGATCTGGATTGCCTGATTGAGGGGGGCTGTGGACGAATCATAAGGGTAGAAGTTTAAAATCATCGGCGCGACGGTGCGGAACTGCCACGTATAGGGGCCGCTCATAGGGCTGCCGTCAACGTCCTTGAGATCACCGCTTATGGTGGCAGTGTAGAGGGTGCCACCTACAAAGGCTTTGGTGGGACGGAAGGTATAGATTGAGGTTCCCAACCATTCGCCTTTACCCTCAACCGCGGGCGAGAAGCTTAGGGGTTGGGGCAGGCTGCCCTGATCGCCAGTGGTCACCAGTGGTACAACCGGGCGATCAAAAACTACCGTCACAGTCGCACCTGCCTCAACCGATTCCGCGCCGGGAGCAGGGATCGCTTGACTGACGCTCAGATTGGGGGCGATGCGGAAATTGAGCCGGAAGCGATCTTCTAGGGCGACTCCGGCCGCGCTCATGGCGCTGGCTTCAACGGTGAGGGTGTATTCAACCCCCCGATCAAGCGCGCCAGCAGGATCAAAGAGCAGAGTCGTGTCATCCTTCCATGTGATCGCGCCCTGCACTTGAGGGTTGATTACGAGGGAGGCTTCTACACTCGTCCGATCCATCGCTTGATCAAAAACGATCTGAAGGGCGACATCAGGCCCAACCACTTCCCGTTGGGCGGGGGTGGTGGAGATCACCCGGGGAGCGGTATTTGCGCCGCCCGGTTGCCCCTGTACTAGCCCCATGCCGGAGAAAATGATACTCATAATTAGTAACACCGCAAACCAAGATTGTCGTTTCATAGGGTTCCAAGTCCTCGCCTTCTCTGAAAGCGCTCTTGCTATTGTAGTTCATGTCTGAGACGCCTGCTGTCCCTCAAAGGTTCCCAAAGTGGAAAAGGACCTGACCAAAATTAGTGACACACGTGTCCTCATCTGCCAGCAACTGCTTCGTGGTGCCGCTCCGCTGGAGAAGGGAGAGGCGAGGACTTTGAGGGGGATTCCCACTCAAACTGCCCCTTCGGTACAATACTGGATCAGTGGATTCAACAGTGCCCATCTTTTTCAGGTCAGGAGATACCCTTATGCCTCTCAAAATCGGTGACCATGCCAGCCGTACCAAGACCATCACGGATGCGGATATTCGCGCTTTTGCTCAGGCTTCCGGCGATACCAACCCCATCCATCTCGATGAAACCTTCGCCGCGACCACCCGCTTTGGCAGGCGGATCGCTCACGGAATGCTCACCGCTAGTTTGATTTCCGCTGTGTTAGGCAATGATTTGCCGGGCACTGGCACCATCTATCTGAGCCAGAGTATGAGTTTCAAAGCGCCGGTCTTTCTTGATGACACCATCACAGCGCGGGTTGAGGTGATCGCTTATCGGGAGGACAAACGCATTGCCACCTTCAAGACCACCTGTACCAATCAAGATGGGGTGGTTGTGTTGGAAGGCGAAGCGATGGCGATTGCGCCCAAAGAAAACTCGTGATAACCTTGATTCTTGGCGTCTCAGTGTGATATTTTGAGACGTCCCTCGTAAGCCCTCAAATATTGTTCTGGAGGCAGTTAAAGATGTTTCGTAAAGTTTCGTTTTTAGCCCTTGTCATTGTCCTTGCCCTCACTGCTGTGGGTATGGGAACACCTGCCGCCAAAGCTGCGGATCCACTCAAGATCGGTCTATTGAGCGATCAGACGGGTGCCCTACAACAGTATGGTAAGGAGTTGGAACGCGGTTTTCTGCTCGGTTTGGAATACATGACCGAAGGTAAACTGGAAGTCGCAGGGCGTACCATTGAAGTGATCATCAAGGACACCGCCAACAAGCCGGAAGTGGGCGCAAGTCTCGCCCGTGAACTGGTGGAAAAAGATGGCGCTGAAGTTTTGGTGGGTTCACCCAGTTCCGGTGTAACCCTCCAACTGATGCAGGCGGCAGTTGATCAGGATGTGATCTTGATGGCGGGTCCCGCGGCTTCCCCCGCGATCACCAGCACTGGGTTCAACCTGAACACCTTCCGTGCTTGCCGTAACTCCGCCCAAGATTACATGGCCCTCAGCACTGTCCTCAAAGACTTAAAGTTGAGCAAGGTGATCATCTTTGCGGCCGACTATGAGTTCGGGCGCAGCTCTGCGGCGGCGGCTGAAGCCGCGTACAAGGCGCTGGGTCTGGAAGTGCTGCCCAGCATCTTCGCCCCGCTAGAGACCACTGACTTCACCCCTTACATCCAGCAGATCTTGGATTCTGGTGCCGATGCGCTTCAGCCGATCTGGGCGGGTGATGTGGTCACCATGAACAAGCAGTTTGTCGAACTTAAGGTGCAGGACAAACTGACCATCATTCAGGCCATGAACTCCAACCCGATTATGAAGGCCGGCGCCACCCCTGACATTGTGGCCGCACAGCCTATTGGTTACATCGTCTACCACTACACCCTGCCCAAGACCGAAGTTAATGATGCGCTGGTCAAGATGCACACCGAAAAGTACGAAGGTGAATTCCCCGATCTGTTCACCGAGTGCGGCTTTGCCACAGCACAGGCTTTGGTGAAGGCTCTTGAAGCCAGCGAAGGTGATACCACCCCAGAAAAACTGGGCGCGGCCCTCGAAGGATTAACGTGGGAAGGACCTCGTGGTACCTACACCCTCCGGGCAGCGGATCATCAGGCGCTTATGCCCATGTATATCGTGCGTCTGACCAATATCGACGACCCCGAATTCAAGTTCTACGATTTGGTGGCAGAGATCCCTACGGAGCAGGTCACCCCCATGTGCGCCCTGCCCGAAGCCTTTAAAGATCGCTGCGAGACCATGAAGTAAGTTCTAAGCGCGGCGGGGGTAGATAAAAGGTCTGCCCCTGCCCTTTTTTATGCCCCGCCTTCAACGCAAACGCTAAACATTTCATTTTTTACTTTTCAGGATGCCCCACGATGACCCCACTTTTAGAAGGACGGCAGCTTCGCAAGGTATTTGGCGGGCTGATTGCCGTGAGTGATGTGAGCATCGCCGTGCAGCCGGGGACGATTCATTCCATCATCGGCCCCAACGGCGCGGGCAAAACGACCCTGATGAACCTGATCAGCGGCATTTACAAACCTACTGGCGGCAGCGTGTGGTATAAGGGGCAGGAAATTACCCACATGCCTCTTTATCGTCGCGCTCATATCGGCATTGGACGATCTTTTCAGATCACCAATATCTTCCCCAATTTGACCGTGATTGAAAATGTACGCCTTGCGGCGCAGGCCTTAAGCAGCATCCCATGGCAGTTCTGGCGGCGCGCTGACAGCCACAAGGACTTCATCAATCAGGCCTTGTCTCATATAGCACTGGTCGGGCTGAGTGACTCCATCCTCAAGCCTGCCAGTATGCTCCCGCATGGCGGCAAGCGGAAGCTTGAACTGGCCATTCTCCTTGCTGCCTCACCAGAGCTTCTCTTGTTGGATGAACCCACCGCAGGGGTTGCCTCTGAACAGGTGGGAGAGATCATCCACACTATCGACACCATCCGGGCGCAAGGCGATAAAACGGTGATTATCGTGGAACACAATATGAGCTTGGTGATGGGTGTCTCCGACCGGATCACAGTGATGCACTCCGGGACGGTATTGGCGGAAGGTGCGCCTACGGAGATTGCCCAAAATAAGGAAGTCCAAAGCGCTTATTTGGGTGAACTGTATAGTGACGTGATGCAGCCCAAGACCGGGGAGGGCAAACATGACCACTAACCCTGAATTGATCCTCGAAGTGGCTGAGATTCACACCTTTATTGGGCAGTTTCATATCCTTGAAGGGGTATCGGTGAGTGTGCCTCAGGGCAGCATCACAGTCTTGTTGGGACGCAACGGGGCCGGCAAAACCACCACCCTGAAAAGTATTATGGGGTTAACTCCCCCTCGCAGTGGGACGATCACTTTTGGGGGTAGACGCATTGAGGGCAAACGTCCTTTTGATGTGGCCAAGATGGGCATCGGTTATGTGCCGGAACATCGGGCTATCTTTAAGGAACTCTCCGTCAAGGAGAATCTGCAAATTGCCGAACGTGCACGCGGCGATCTTAACCAGCGGGCGGATTTCATCTTTGAATTATTCCCGGACCTCAAACGCCTCTATGGGCTAGGTGGGGGCAAGCTCTCTGGCGGGCAGCAGCAAATGCTGGCGATTGCCCGCGCCCTTGTGCCCGATAATCGACTGCTTCTCATCGATGAACCCAGCGAGGGATTGGCCCCGGTGATCATCGAATCACTGATACAGGCGATCCGACGCCTTGCCCAAAACACCACGGTACTTCTGGTGGAGCAAAACTTCCGCATGGCGAGCCAACTTGCCGACCGCTACATCATCATTGATGACGGCAAAAGTGTCAAAACAGGAGAGATGAGCACACTTATTAAAGACGAGGCGACCATCCAGAAATACTTGGGTGCAGCCTAAAGAGAGGTTAAGCATGGAAGGTATTTTTGCGCCGGAGCGCCGCAGCACCCTTATTGCAGTTTTGATCATTTTTGTGGGATTGCTTGGTTTCAGCTTTTTGACGACGGGCGCAGATATGGCCCAGTTAAGCATCACCCTGCTCTCTGGTCTATTACAGGGAATGCTGCTCTTTCTGGTCGCCTCCGGTTTATCTATCATCTTTGGGTTAATGGATGTCCTCAACTTTGCCCAAGGCGCCTTTTTTATGATCGGCGCTTACATCGGTTGGGAAATTCAACACGCCCCCAACTTGATGAAAGCGATCCCTGACCCAAACCTCCGCTTTTTGGTGGGGATTGCCGGAGCAGTAATCGTAGGTGCAGTGCTGGGCGCAGGCTTAGAGCGTGGACTGCTGCGCCCGCTGTATGCTCGTCCGATCTTCCAGTTGGTAGCGACCTTTGGGGTTTCACTGATTGCGCTAGAAGTGGTCAAACTTATCTGGGGCACAGCGCCCCGTAGCTGGACGGAGGATTTCACTCTCAGTTCCGGGGAGTTTTCACTTTTTGGGCAGTTCTTCAGCACTTACCGTCTTGTGGTGATTGTGGTTGGGGTTCTCCTCATTGTAGGGATTGCCGTTTTGTTAAAGCGCACCCGTATTGGGATCACCATCCGCGCTGGGGTTGAGGACAGCAGCATGGTCGAAGCGCTGGGAATCAATGTCCGTCTGGTGTTCACGGGGGTTTTTGTCCTCGGTTGTGCGGTGGCCTCTTTTGGTGGGGTGATCGCCGCACCCTTTTTAGGGGCCTCAAACGCAATGGGGGCGGAGTTCTTGCTAGGGGCGATTGCGGCGGTTGTGTTAGGCGGTCTAGGCAGCTACGAAGGGACAGCAATCGCCAGTTTGATGGTGGGTATCGCTAAAGCTGTCGTAGCCAAGTTCAGTGTGCAGTATCTCAATCAACCTGTGTGGGAGAGCTTGACGCCCATGATCTTGATGGCGGCGATCCTGCTTCTGCGTCCCAGCGGGCTGTTTGGTAAGGAATAGGGGAACCGTCATGCAAACTCCAGCTACTTCGATTCAGCAGAAACCTGCTTGGCGGCGCACTCTTGATACCAATGGGGTCTTTCTATTGTGGACGGCATTTTTGTTGATCTTCCCCTTTTTGGTAGGTGCGATCAGCGGCACAAGCCCCACCGGACGCCGTGGCGAATCTGTGTTCCAGCAGGGGGTCATGATCGAATACTTGACCTATGCGATGCTGGCCATGAGTTACAACCTGATCTTCGGCTTTACTGGGGTGATCTCGTTTGGACATGCGCTCTTTTTTGGTGCGGGTGGTTATATCCTCGGTGGTGCAGCGCGGGCCCTTGGCGGCGAGACCGGAGTCATCGTTGGGGTGGTGCTGGCGATTGTGGCCTCTACAGGTTTGGGGTTGTTGATCGGCATTGTCTCACTACGGCTCAAAGGGGTGTACTATGCCATGTTCACCCTCGCCGTGGCCGAGATGTTTTATATCTTCTTTCGGCGCAATCCGGAAACAGGCAGCGAGGATGGTTTTGGGCTGGGAAGTTCTCTACCGGAACTTTTAGGGCAGCGGATCGTCCTTTTTTACCTCACGGTGATCTTGTTTATCCTGATGTTTCTGTTTATCCGTCGTCTGATGTTCTCACCCACCGGCGCGGTACTGTTAGGAATCCGCGAGAACGAGAATCGAGCGAAGACCGTCGGCTATAACACCCTGCGTTATAAACTCTTTGCGATCACCCTCGCAGGGGTGTTGGCAACCATCACCGGGATGCTCTATGCCCTGCTCAATCGTAAGGTCGGGCCTGAGATGTTTTTTGTGAACTTCACTGTCAACCCCTTGCTGCATACCATTGTCGGTGGGATCGGCACTTTTATCGGGCCGATTCTAGGCGCCGTGGGATTGAGTTGGCTTGAACGCACCATCCGAAGTACGGTGCTCACCGTGGGCGAGAGCCAGATTAACATTGGGCAGTGGTGGGCGATCATCTTAGGGGTGATCTTTGTCGCTGTGGTGCTGATCTTTCCCTACGGTGTTGTGGGCACTTGGAATCGGGCCGCGCCCCACATCCGAAAGTGGATCAGTCGTTTTTTACCGGGGAGGAATGCTGAGAGCGGTTGAGTCAGTCGTTGATTTGGACTCAACCGCCCTCTTTTTGAGCATTTTACACTGCGAGTTTGAGGGGGAATCCCCCCTCAACTTCGTTTGGTATCCGATGAGGTGTCGTTGGTCACATCAGCGATAGTCTGCATGATGTTGGTGGCGCTGATATTAGCCGTTCCCATTGCGAGGGATGAAACAAGGAATGCCAACCGTCGTGCTGCAAGAGGACGTTCCTTCCAACTGACCACCCGCAGGGCACAAAAAGCGAGGGCGATAAAATACTCTGCCCATGCCTCTGATTGCCCCAACAATTCGGACGCAATCCGGCGCACTTCCAGTACTGGTCGGAATAACTCCGCCATCGGATGGGTAAGATCAAGCTCCTGATGGTGGTTGAGTTCATCGATAAAAGGCAGTAGAGCGCGCAAGGAGTCCCACGCCGAGTCCAAATGTGGCGCAATCATGTCCGTGAGCAGACTCATCTCCAGAACAGCCCAATCAAACAGGGTATGCCCATCACGCGAGAGTTCAAAATCGATCAACCATGCCACATTACCGGGCCCAACCAGCACGTTGCCTGTATGCAAATCACCGTGAATGGCCGTGAATTTGCCCACAAGCTGCTGATCCAGAAAGTACCGATAGCGCCGGATCGGGTTCGGCAGGTTCTCCACCAACCCCGAAATAGGCGGTAGATGATTCTCCATGATGTTAAAATCTGGTTCAAGGTTGGCCGCATCGCGCATGAGCAGATCATCACGGGTGGATACCACCTTCACCACCATAGGCGCGAGGACTTCTCCCCGATAGCGTTTCTCTAGATCAAGACCGCTTACCTCCACCCGATAAGCACTGTCAATGGCAGAAGGTGTTATCCCTCGTCCGAGACGTACTTTGCCACTGTCCCGCTTGAGCTTTAAGACCGTGAACTTCTCCAGCATGATCACTTCACCGGGTCGTATGCTGATGTCACGGTTCCACATCCCCTCCGGACGTAAGACCTTCCCTGTGGTGGGGACGGTCGCATCGGGGATAGCCTCCACCACTAAGGCGGGGGGTAAAAGCATCTCGTATTCCTGCCAGACGGTGAACTTGTAGTTTTCCGACTGCCCCCACCACGTCTTTTTATAGCTGTCATAGAGAGATTTACGCAGAAACTCAATCACCTGAGCCGAAGTTGCGCTTTGGGCATATTGGGCCAAATTCACCGGGCGGGTCTCTTCGGCATTCTGGATAAACTTGTAACGCAGCCCTCCATAACGTGAGTGTTCGGGGATAGTAGGATCAGACTCGATATGGGCCGCATAGGGAGGTAAACGCGAGCGAGTAAACTCCTTAAAACGTTTGCTCTCAAGTTGAACCGCATCTAACTCGTGCAGCTTGACAATATAGGGCACATCCTCGCGCCCGTCGTGTTGTTTGGCCCGTACCAACATCACTGTTGCGCCGCTGTAGGCGCTGTTATCGGCGGTGAAGAAATATTCCACCAGTACCTGTGCATATTTGCGGAACATTTCCTCAAGCACTTTGCGTTGATCAGGGGTGAGTCGTCCGGTTTCCTCGATCACCTCTGCGCGGGGCAGGATGGGCACAATCTCCCGCGACCATTCCTCAACCCGACGGCGGAACAGAGAAATGTCAATATCCAAAGCGCGCATCACCCGTACCGGCAGGCTGTCCTCATCCTCTAATAGGGTGTTCAGGAGGGCCCATTCGTCTTCAACGCTGCCCGTCTCAAGAGTCCGTCGGGCTTGATTGAGAATGCGGTTGGCCCGAGGGGTGATCAAAAAGCCCTGCCAGTAGCGGGTATCGCCGGAGCTGATCCGCGATCTGATCTCATGGCGCACCAACTTGGCCGAAAGCCCCAACATTTCCAAAGCGCTGCTTGCCAACCCTCCCTCAATGCGGGTAAGAGCCATAAATAAATGCTCTGCGCCTACATAGAAATGCTTCAGTTCAGCGGATTCTTGCTGCGCCAGTGAGATGATCTCGTCTAGAGTGATCTTGCTCACGTCCTGCCCTCCGGTATTGCTTCTGGAGATGAGTTTAACCGAACAACTGAGCGGTGAGAAGTGCCAAAAAAGTGAACACACCCTCACTACGCCTTGCGTAAAATTTGTGCAACTTGCTGCGTCTGGAAGTTGCAACTCCCTATAGGGAAACGGATACAATACGCTATTCCCAATTGGATGTGAAGGATTGTGGGAGAGAATATGACTGGAATCACCCTGATCTCGCCGGATGAGGTGCAGCTATCGCATGATGAAATCCGGCGCTACAGCCGCCACCTGATCATGCCTGAAGTAGGCGTACCGGGTCAGCGTCGGCTTAAGTCCGCTAGTGTCCTGTTGATCGGGACTGGCGGGTTGGGCAGCCCCCTCGCCCTCTATCTGACCGCTGCCGGCATTGGACGTATCGGTTTGGTGGACTATGATGTGGTGGATGAAACCAACTTGCAGCGTCAAGTGATTCATTTGGGCAGCGATGTGGGCAAGCTCAAACTGGACAGTGCCGCCGCCAAACTCGCCGATCTCAATCCATACATTGTGATCGAAAAACACAATACCCCACTAACCAGTGAAAATGCTCTCGAAATCCTCAAGAACTACGACGTGATCATCGACGGCACCGATAACTTCCCCACCCGCTATTTGGTCAATGATGCCTGCGTGCTGTTGGGCAAGCCAAACGTTTACGGCAGTGTGTTCCGCTTTGAAGGGCAGGTGAGTGTCTTTTACGCCAAAGAGGGCCCCTGCTATCGCTGCATGTTCCCTGAACCACCTCCACCGGGCTTGGTTCCAAGCTGTGCCGAGGGGGGGGTGTTAGGTGTCCTGCCCGGAACCATTGGAACCCTTCAAGCGACAGAGGCAATCAAGCTCATTGTGGGTATTGGCGAGCCGCTTATTGGACGGATGCTGCTCTACGATGCACTAAGCATGAGCTTTGACACCATTAAGGTGCGTAAGAATCCCAAATGCCCGGTGTGCGGTGAACACCCCACCATCACCGAGTTGATCGATTATGAGGATTTCTGCGGTGTCCCTGCACATGATCGCAGCGAGTACAAGGAGAAAAATGCCCAGTATCAGGTCCGCAGTCTAAGTGTATATGACCTCAAAGCGCGTATTGATGCCGGGGCGCATCCAGTAATCGTTGATGTGCGCGAACCTCATGAGTGGGAGATCAGTGCCTTAGAGGGATCACTCAGAATCCCCAAGGGGCAGGTGGTAGCACGTGCCGCTGAAATTCCCCGCGAAGGTGAGGTGATCGTCCAGTGCAAGACCGGAATTCGCAGTCGTGATGCGATCATCATGCTGCAGGAGATGGGTTACACCAACCTGCTCAACCTTGCCGGGGGGATCAATGCATGGGCCCGCGAGATTGATCGTAGTCTGCCCACCTACTAACAACCGTTGCTGAGAGAATAAATCACTCATCTGTTTGTCCCCTTCTTTGTGGTGAGAAGGGGACAGGAATGCCGGGGAGTTATACCAAAAAGTCCCCATTTTCGTAGAACTTAACCCCGTCCACCAGAATCTCTCCGCCATCACGCATATCGCAGATCATATCCCAGTGAATATCGGACTGGTTTACCGCACCTGTTTGAGGATAAGCACGCCCTAAAGCCATATGCACTGTACCATGTATTTTCTCATCAAAGAGGATATGCCCTGTAAAACGATTCACGCCCCGATTGGTGCCGATGGCGAATTCGCCCAAGCGTCGAGACCCGGCATCCGTATCTAACATCGCCAGCAAGAAGGATTCGTTTTCCTCAGCGCGAGCGGTAGTCACAAGCCCATCCTTGAAGTGCAGTTCTGCGCCTTTGACCACATTTCCACCGTAGATAGCTGGAAATGTAAAGCGCACCCATCCGTTTACACTGTCCTCAACGGGCCCCGTAAAGATTTCACCATCCGGGAAGTTGAACTTACCATCAGCGTTTTCCCAGAGGCGCCCTTCAAGACTCATCTCCATGTTAATATTGCGCCCTTTAACTTGGAGTCTCTTTTTACCCTTAAGCCACTGAACCAGTTTATCTTGCATCGCTGAGAGTTCGTGCCAATATGCCAGCGGGTTCGCTTCATTGACCATACACGCCCCAAAGACAAAGTTCTGGTATTCTTCGAAGCTCATCCCGGCATCGCGGGCATAACCGGGGGTGGGGTAGAGGGTGGTGCAGCGGCGCAGTTCTTTGCGTCCTTCTCGGGCCATTTGGATATTGAGCAGAGTCCCTCTAGAACGCATAAACGCCTGCTGTTTGTCTGCGGCGAAACGCGCCAATGCACCGCTGTCCTCATCAGCTTCAATGCGTACAATCACCTCCGCGGTTTCATACATTTGTTTGAGCATAGGATTGACCATCTCGATCTGCTCAATACTGCCATTTTCAAGCATCACCGCCGCTTCACCGCTCATGTGAACATAGGTGAAGGGGATACCCCCCGCTTTTAACGCCTCCGCTGTGAGGGCTTGCATAAGGGGTTGGGCCAGCGGAGATGTGCCCCGAAACAAACACCTATCGCCCGGTTTTACCGCAAGCGAGTAATTTACCAAAACCTCTGCCATTTTTTGCACACGCGGATCCATTGGAAACCTCAATATATGCTCAGAATAATGGTGAGGAGATTATTACGCGGGCAGAGAGAGGGCGCAACACGTGGCTTTCGAGGATGATCCCGTCAACCCCGAATCGGAAAAGATGAGTCTCATTTCCTCGACGCGCTAACTTCTGCATGAAAGTTCAAATGACTTCTTATCAAGTCCCCAAAAGGGCACTTTGTGATCCGGTACAATCTGACCGTTCGATGTATCAGCAGTGCAGGAAAGGTGTATGCCATGTCTGGTATTGAGCTGGGGATCAAGGGAACCCGCATGATCACGGTAACGGAGGATGTAACCGCCCGACATTTGGGCAGTGGTGGGGTGAAAGTGTTTGCCACCCCTGCCATGATCTTGCTCATGGAAGGGGCAGCAGTAAACGCCATTGACGCCCTACTCCCAGAAGGGCAGGCAAGTGTTGGGATCGAAGTGAGTGTTAAACATTTGGCCGCTACACCTATCGGGTTTCAGGTGTGTGCTGAGGCCGAGGTGATCAGTGTCGAAGGGCGCAAAGTTTTGTTTAAAGTTACCGCGTGGGACGATCAAGAACTGATCGGTGAGGGTACCCATACCCGGTTCGTGATTGACAAAGCCCGTTACTTCGCCCGGATCGAGGAAAAACAACAGAAACGCCCCTAACCTCGTGTGGACGCGGAGGTAGAGGAGAACTCTAAACTCTAATCCTGTGATCTTTCAGTAACGACGCTGCTTCTTGTGATTTGGGTCCGGGGCTTCAGCGACATATTGATCCAAAAACTCCAAGAGAGGAAGATTAACCTGCTCTGGATGGGTGAGATTCACCCCATGTGCGGCACCGGGCACCCGAACCATCTTAATGTGGTTGGGCAAACTGTGAAAGAAGGCTTCACCCAAGGCAAGTGGAATCCCTTGATCGTCCTCCCCGTGAATGACCATTGCTGGCATCCGGATATGCGCAAGCTGGTCATCTGGGATTTCGTCACGGTTGATCAGGTTATTCATGGTATGGAAGATCTCATGAGCGGTGCGAAGTGCCCATTTTGCCCGCCACACAGATCGAAGTTCAGCGTCGGCTCCAATAAAGAGGTTAAGGAAAGTATCCAAGAGTACTTCCGGGCCGCGGATACGCCATGTTTCACGCATGGCACGGTAAATTTCTTTCACATCCTCGGTATCTGCCCCGTTATAGGTGCTGATGAACACCAATGCGCTCACCCACTCTGGGTATTTGAGCGCAAATCGGAGGGCTGCATACCCCCCCTGAGACATGCCTAACACCGCCGCTTTTTGAATCCCCAAATAGTCCAGTAGAGCAAGGGCATCAGCGGCAGTGTCGTACAGGGTAAAAGGGTTACCGTCCCATTTTGTCTGACCAAACCCACGTGCATCAAAGCGGATGCAGCGGTACTTGGAGTCCAATGCTTTCACTTGAGGATCAAACATCGATTGATCAAACAAAAAGCCGTGCATCATCAGCACAGCGGGTTTATCGCCCCCCGAATCCTCATAAAAAAGCCCCTGATTGCTGAGGTTAATCATTGGCATTGTCTAAACCACCCTAAAGGGACAACACGTATCGGTATACACCTTGATCCGGTGCTATCCACATCACATGTTTATCCTACTCGTTCTTTAAAAGCAGCGCATCGTTCTAAACGCCCTTACACCCATTCGCTGCTTTGATGTTTTACCAACCCCTCGAGTTTAAAGATCGAAGGCAAGGGCCGACCCAACGGAAAAAGACGCTCATCACTCTCTTAAGGACAATCATAGTTCTCTTGAATACGCTTTGCAACCTTGCGCTCGCGGGAAAAAGGGGAGAGTCGTCATGGTCGGTTTTTTAATGAGATGACACAAGAAGTTGCGCGTTCGCCCTGATCCCCCTTCGACCGCTTTGTGCTGCCTACTCCAATACATAGATAGGGGGAACCGAGATGATGGAGGAGGCTTCCCCTTTCCAAGGGTGGGGGAGGCCTCAAGGGGTTGTCCTACTTCAGATCAAAGGTGAATGACCAAGGACCTGTCAGGGTCTGAGCCGATTCCGGGTTGTGGAAGGTCTCAATGCTCAGTTCCCAAGCACCAGAATGTGCCGCCAATGCCTCAGTGATGACCACCGCATGACATCGTGCGCCGGGTTCAAGGAAGGCACCGTTGCTGCCGGTGATCCCAAAAGGCTGTGAACTGATGATCTTCTCGCTATTCACACTCACGTTGAGAACTGCCGTCCAACTCATCCACGAATCCCCACCAAACACGGACTCATCAGTGCAGATTTCCAAGCGAGTCAGTGATGGGGAGACCACCACCCGATTCAAGCGTACCTTCATATCTTTTCCGACGGATTCTTGTGCCAGTGACAAGGCACTGCCGGGGTTATAGGGGATATTCATAGTGAAGGTGGTCTCCCCAGCCGGGATCATGCCATAGGGATCACTGGCGCGGATTGCCTCAGTGGTATAGGCAACTTCGACCCGCAGCCTCAAATCCAAGGTTGTGGGAGCATCGCCAATGACCGCTGAGTTGAAACTCATGATCCCCCCATGCAGGAAGCTTTCTGTATCCGTACCGGGGGTGATCTCGGTCACCTGCTGTCCGGTTGCAGGAACCCACGGGTACTGACGGCCGGAAACGTCGGTGAGGGTTGGGTTGGTGAAGATCACAATTTTTGTTCCGGGGGTAGTTTCGCCTTGGACACGGTAACCAATTGCAATCCGATTACTATCCGCGTAGGCATAATCTAGGATCACTTCAAGCTTGTTCAGTGGCTCATTCACGTTGAGTGGGTGATTTTGGTTTAACTGCACAATCTCGTTTTCAACGGCACGGACACCTGCATCCGGGGTGGTTAAATCCTGCGCCACCACATAGGCAGTCGTGATCAATGCGATGCACAGGGCTGCGGCGATGCTCAGACGGCGCAAACCCACAGCACGTTTGGGAATACGGGGTGTTTCCCGCTGAATCTGGTTCATGATTACCTCTCGTAAGTCTAGGGTATCTGGTATTGCCCGCTCAGCGCGGGTTTTGAGAATCTGCTTCAGGTGTTCTTCATCCATCGTTCATCACTCCTTGCAGCAGGTAGCGCAGTTTCTGTTTGGCGGTGTGCAAACGTGATTTCACTGTCCCCGCAGGGATTCCGAGTTGTTCGGAGATCTCACTTTCGCTCATTTCGAAGTAGAAACGTAGGACGATCACGGCACGTCGCTCCGGTGAAAGTGCTTCCAACGCACGCCATACAGCCTGTTCTGTGGCCGCATTTTCGATCAGTGCCTCCGGTCCCGGCATTGGGTCCACATAGACATCCTGTTCTTCTTCCTCCATTTCGAGAGGATAGAATTGGTTCGCCTGCTGGGATGACTTGATGGCCTTGTTCACCACAATGCGCATAAACCACGGTGAGAACGGACGCTGACTGTCGAACTGACGGATCGAACGATATACTTCCAGAAATGCTTCCTGAACAATGTCCTGTGCTGTGGATTCATTCTGGGTGATGAGGTAAGCGGTGCGAACGGCGCGTACCTGATAGCGTGCAACGAGGGCGCTCAGCCCAGCGATATCGCCTCGCTTAAGCCGGGCTATTGCTTTGAGATCATCCATGCTCCCTCCCAACCGTATGAGTACTCACATCCTATATATCAGGTAGCCCTCAAAAAGGTTCAGGGTAATTTGGGAGAAACCCAATAATCATCTGGGCGATTTCCCCCCTTACCGCTCCCCCCTGACTCGTGCGATAATTTGGGCGGTGCATGAATTCACAAGAGGTCTCATGTCTGTGAACCGATTTTACCGCATGGGGGCGCTGTTTTTGTCCCTGATGCTGCTCGTGACCGGGTGTGGGGGGGGTGCTGCTACCACTCCTACCCCACAACCCACCCCTGATCCGCTCATCCTGCTTCAAAAAGCGGCCCAAGATATCCAAAATGTGACTTCGCTGCGCTTTAAGTTGCAGTTAACGGGTGCGCCCGCATTCATTGATACGGCCAAGATCATCTCGTTTGTGTCTGCCGATGGTGGCTATACTGCGCCGGATAAAGTGGGCGCAAAAGTGAGTGCAGCGGTGAGCGGCGTCCCCGGACAGATCGACATTGTGGCCATTGGGGATCTTCAGTACTTTAAACACATTGTCTTGACGGGCAATCGCTGGCTTCAACAGGATTTTTCCCCCGGTTTTAACGCGGATAAACTCATTCGGGGTGAGGAAGGTCTCAAGAAGGCCCTCAATTCGATGCGAAATGTGACTCTCGAAGGGGTTGAAGACCTCTTTGGGGTGCAGGTATACAAAGTGAGTGGGGTTGCCAGCGTGGCTGAGATCAGCGCAGTCACTGCGGGCTTGATTCAAGGCACTGGCGACGCCATAGCCACTATCTATATTCGGGTGGACAATGGACAGGTAGAGCGAATGGTCTTGGTTCAGCCTGAGACGGTCACAGAACGCTACCCTGACCCCACAACATGGACGATGGAGTTGTTTAATTATAACGATCCCGGTGTGACGGTGGAAGCGCCCACCGATGCTGCCACCGTAGACACCCCAACACCCATAAGCAAACCGTGAAAGCTCAGGAACCCATGACCGCGACCGCAGCATCCGCAAGACCCTCACCTTCCCTCAAGGAAGTGCGCCCTTTTCATGAGATCGTCAGCCCACAGCGGCGTCGGTTGATCATGATCATGGTCTTGATCCCGGTATTTATTGGTTCTCTTGATCTGACCATTGTTTCAGCGATCCTGCCTGAAATCTTGACACGCCTAAACATTCCAGTGGATACCAACCTCGCATTGGCATCATGGATGGTCACAGGTTACCTGCTGGCCTACACGGTGAGTATGATGGTTATGGGGCGAGTCTCGGATATGGTTGGACGGCGGGGCGCATTCCTTGTCTCACTGGCAATCTTTATTTTGGGATCGTACTGGGTTGCTACGGCACATGAGTTTCCTACGGTGGTGCTGAATGATTTTGCCCGCCGGGTGCTTGGACAACGCCCCGATCTGAATATCTTAACCTTGATTGCGATCATTATGGGACGTGTTATTCAGGCGCTTGGCGCAGGGGCAATTGTGCCTGTAAGCGTGGCACTGGTTGCAGACCTTTACCCTCCTACACGACGTGCTGGCCCGGTAGGTTTGGTGGGGGCATTTGATACCCTCGGTTGGGTGTTGGGTCACCTTTACGGGGGGTTGATGGTGAACTTTTTTGCACTGCATGGCGAAACTATCCGCCAAAACCTATTAGGGATCGGAATCAATACGCCTGCTCCTGACTGGCGTACCCTGTTTCTTTTTAATGTGCCATTGGGACTGATCGCCTTTGGACTGATGTGGTGGTCTCTGCGCCGGGTGGAGCATCCGGTTAGTGAAGGACGTTTTGATTTTGTGGGTGCAGGGCTGATCTCCGCCTCATTAGTGGCACTGGTATTGGGTTTAGGAGGTAACACCGATGTGACCGGGACGACCTCCCTCGAAGCTTTAAACGAGTCCATGAGTACTCTCCCCTACAACCCAACACTGATCGCCCTCGCAGTGCTGTTTTTTGGATTGTTTTTGGCGTGGGAGTGGCGCGCCAAACATCCCCTGCTCGAACTGCACCTGTTTCGGGATCGAAGCATCTCCGCTGCCACTTTAACCAACCTTTTGGTAGGTTTTTGTCTGATGCTGGGGCTGGTTAGTGTGCCCCTACTGGTGAATTTACGAGCTGATGATGCCAGCGCCAGCGCCATTGCTTTGGCGGCAGAGCGGGCGGGTATTCTGCTTTCTGCCCTGACCATTCCGATGGCCCTCGCGGCGATTCCCGGTGGTTGGTTGAGCAGCAAGATCGGCTATCGCCTCACCACAACTATCGGGATGGCGCTGGCAGGGATCGGCTTCATCGCTGCGGGCACAATCTGGCGCTTAGACACCCCTGAGCCGATCATGGCACTCCACATGATCCTTGTTGGGGTGGGGCTGGGACTAACCATCGCTCCTATTGGTACGGTGGTGATCAACCATGTACGTGAGGATCAGCGCGGGGTCGCGTCAGCGCTGGTGCTGATCATGCGCCTGATCGGGATGACGTTGGCGATTTCAAGCATGACCACCTTCGCCCTAAATCGGGTTTCCTATTTGGTCAGTAATACCCGGGCAAGTTTTCCAGTGGGGTTAAATGCTGATGAGATACAGCGTCTGTCGGTAAACGCCTACCTCAATTCGGGCACACAGGTCATTGGCGAACTACTGCTGGTTGGTGGGGTGGTGTGTGTGTTGGCCCTTGTCCCCGCCATGCTCATTCGGGCCCGGGATTAGAGTCATAGGAGTTGAAAATGGGCATTGTGTATTATCAGGTGAAGGCAGATGTGATCAACGCGAATCGGGCGCTGATCGATTCGCATGAGGTTGAGGTGGTTGGCCCCAGAGCACGCGGTTATTGGTTTGATCAGCCCAGTGACTTTGACTATGAGTCTGTGCAGCAGTGCGCCCGTGACCTTGACCAGATCGGCGCGCAAAATGCACTGGAACACCTGCAAATCTCTGAGCCAGAGGCACACGCACTCTCCCTGCTAGAAATAGAAGTGCCTCATGATGGTAAGCCCATGCCACCGCAGTTGTTCCTTACCAGCCTCACCCCTGAAGGGCTGCAAACACACTTGGATGCTCTTCGAGAAGCCCTAGGGAATGATCCCGATGCTGCCCCTAACAAGATCGGCGCTACCAGCCGCGATCCTCGTTATGCGCCCTATCTGCGTAAGATGGTCGGTCACCTGCGCGAAGTGCTGCCTCGGGTTTGGAAGTTCCATCAGAGTGCGGTTGATGCTGGTTTCGGGGTACTGGTGATCGATCTGCGCGCCCGTGATCTATTCATCCCTGATCCCATCGAACGCGAAGCGCTGGAAGAGAATTGAGTGGCGCGGTATGAGCCGTTATCATCAAAACTGGGGAGTGACCGGACACGAGTGGGCGATTCAACACCTCGCCCGCAGCCTGAACGCCGGACGTTTACGCCACGCGTATCTGTTTACCGGACCCGCTGGGGTAGGCAAAACAACACTCGCCCTTGCAATGGCCATGGCGGTCAACTGCATTGATGATCATGCCCGCCCCTGTGGGGTGTGCCGCCCTTGCACCCTGATTGCCCGTGAGAAACATGCCGATGTGAGCATCCTCCGGGCAGATGAAGGGGCCCTCAAGATTGAGCAAGTACGCAACATGGTGCAGACTCTTTCCCTGCGCCCGGTTGAAGCCCGCTATCGGGTGGTGATCTTGCGCCGCTTTAACGAAGCCACTCCACAAGCTATGGATGCGCTGCTCAAAACCCTAGAGGAGCCGCCGCCCTATGTGCTCCTGCTCATCACCGCCGACAGTGCCGATAGGCTGCTTCCCACAATCCGCTCGCGCTGTCAGCCCCTGAACCTTCGCCCCATCGCGCCCATGCAGGTGCGTGAAGCCCTGATCTTCAACCACAACCTTGATCCTGAAGGTGCCGCGCTTCTGGCGCAGCTTTCCGGCGGGCGCATGGGGTGGGCGATCCGGGCGGTGACTGATGGGGATATGCAATCTCGACGTACTGATTGGCTTCAGCAGCTTGAAGATGCGCTGGATCAAGATCGGGTGAAACGCTTTGCCCTTGCCGAGAACCTCAGCAGCACAAAAAATCGAGGTGATCTACCCGAAGTCCTTGAACTGTGGTTAAGCTACTGGCGCGACGCGCTGCTGCTGTCCAGCCATGCCTCAACCCCTATTGTGAATCGAGATCGCCGTCATTCACTTGATCAGATCGCCCGTGCCCTAAGCGCGGATCAGGCGCTGAATGTTCTACAAGCGGTGCGGCGTACAGCGCGGATGCTTGATCAGAATGTCAACGCACGGCTGGCAATGGAAGTGCTGATGCTTGATCTACCCCGACTGCGACTCTACCAAGCGCCTCCGGGATAAGCAGGTCATCGATGCGCATTGTTCAGATTGCCCCTTATTATGCTCCTGCTTATCCTTTTGGGGGGGTGGTTGCCGCACTTGAAGGGCTGGCCACGGCCCTCGCTGAGCGGGGGCACGAGATCACCATCTTGACCACCGATGCCCTTGATTTTGAGCACCGCAATCCCGTACTTGAGGAGTCCCTTAAAGGGGTAAAAGTGATTCGGGTGCGCAATCTGAGTCATCCCCTGCGCGCCAAACTGAACCTCTCCTCCCCAATAGGTTTTGGAAAAGCGCTCAAACGTTTGTATGCCAACTTCCAACCGCAGGTGATCCACACCCACGAACTGCGCACCGTTGAAAATCTCTTTTTGGGAAACACCCCTTGTCCAGTGATCCTTTCGCCGCATGGAACCCTCACTTATGAGGCTGGACGGGTTGGCTTCAAACGCGCTTGGGATCGTCTATTAGGGCCACGGCTGGCACGGCGGTTCGCCCACATGGTTGCACTGACTGAGGCCGAAGCCAGTGAGTCCCGTAATCTGTGGGCACGGTGGGGCATACCCTTCCCCGGTGTAGACATTATCCCCAATGGGGTGAGCAGTGCCTTTCCCGATCAGATCAGGCAGATAAAGTCCAAAACTGACATGCGTACCCGTTTGGGTTTGGGCGATGGGGTAATCGTGTTATTTGTAGGGCGGCTTCATGAACGCAAAGGCTTAGGGCTGCTGATCCCGGCTTTTGCCCGCGCCACACAGAATTTCCCTGATGCGCGCTTATTGATTGTGGGCCCTGATGCAGGCTTTCGACCAGCAGCGGAAGCCTTGGCCAGCGCAGAGGGGGTTGAGAGTAAGGTGATTTTCACTGGAATGCTCACCGGGGATGATCGTCTGGCGGCCCTCGCCACGGGGGATGTATTTGCCCTCCCCGCTGTTGGTGAAGGGCTGTCGATGGCGGCCCTCGAGGCAATGGCTGCCCACTTGCCCTTGATCGTCACACCCGGCTGCAACCTGCCCCAGATCGAAAACCGAGGCGCGGGGCTGTTGGTGGAACGGGCGATTACGCCTCTCGCCCATGCACTTGAAAGGTTGATCGCTGATTCAGCTCAGCGTGAGACGATGGGGGCCAATGCGCTCGCATGGATGCGCCAACAGTTCACATGGGAGTCGGTAGCAGCGTTGGTGGAGAAGCTCTATCAGGCTGTGTGTATCTCCTCATAGGTGGCAGTTGAACGTCTAGATCTGCGTTCGAGGCGCAAAATTCCCCGGTGATCTCGCACAAACGTTTGCCAATTCCTTGACTCAGACCAAGTGTTCGCTTTATAATCGCAAAAAATCGAACGTATGGTCGTGAGGCAAAAAACACAGCATGAACTATGAGGCGCTTTCGGAAAAACAAAAATCCATTTTAAGGGTTATTGAAGAATGGGTCAATCAGCGGGGGTATCCACCCACAATCCGCGATATTGGGCGCGAAGTGGGCATTTCTTCAACATCGGTCGTGAACTATAACCTCAACAAATTGGTCGATGCGGGTTTTATCACCCGTTCTAAGAAGTTCTCACGCGGGATTCGGGTGACTGGGCACAATGATGGTGAGATGCGCCCCATCATCGCCACTGATTCCGAGTCGCTTCAGGTTCGTCACCTTGGGCAGATCGTAGCGGGGATGCCCGTACCTACCCTTGACGGTTACGCTGGTGATGAAGCCATTCCCGTGCCCTCAATGTTGATCGGCAGCCATGATCCGGCACAGGTGTATGCACTTACGGTCAAAGGGCATTCGATGATCGATGCGATGATCGACGATGGGGATATGGTCATCTTGAAGCACCAGCAGACTGCCCGCAATGGTGATATGGTTGCGGCATGGCTCATTGAGCGTGAGGAAACCACCCTCAAATATTTCTTTGAAGAAGGTGGCCGAATCCGTTTGCAGCCTGCTAACCCCACCATGGATCCGATCTTTGTAGAAAAGGGCAAAATCCAGATTCAGGGGAAAGTGCTGGCAGTCATTCGTCGCGTCAACTGAGCTTTTTAGCGCTTTTCATTACCCATTTGGCTTTGACTGCGCTGCGAGACGGCGCGGATGTATAATTGCTGGGAATCGAGCAATTGAGGAGTCCGCCCCCGTGAAAAAATATCTCGCAGTGTTGTTTGGTTTTGTGATCATTGGTATTGTTTTGGTCACTGCCTTTACCATCCCCACCCGGAGGATCGTTCAGGCGGTTCAGCCCACCCTCCAACCTACTGAGACCGCCCGTGCGCTGACCACACCTACCACACTGCCGCCTTCAACCCCTCGCCCGCTTACCTCACCTGATTGGTCGGATGTGAGCGTCCACCGCAAGGCCATGAAACCCGGCTTTGAGTCGGATGTTGAGTCCTTTGTTAACGCCAATCGCTACTTGATCGAGGCCACATTAACTTTTGAGCCAGACGCGGTGGTCCGAGGCGCAGCATTGGTGCGTTACACCAACCGCACAGGTGAGTCTTTATCGGTGATTGTTTTTCGTCTGTACCCCAATACCCCGGCTCTTGGGGGACGCCTAAATGTAACCTCTGTATTGGTTAATGGAGAGCCGCTGGAGCCGTCTTTTTCTGAATTACGCTCTGTTATGGGTATACCTTTACCCATTCCCCTTGAGCCTGATCAGGCGGTGGAGATCAAGCTCGATTTTAATCTGGTCATGTCGCGTGGGCTAAACACATCCTACGGACGATTTGGTTATGAACAAGAGGTGGTCTCGGCCACCGCATGGTACCCGACTCTCTCGGTTTATGATCCCGGTGAAGGTTGGTGGATGGATATGCCTTCTCCACAAGGTGATCCGGCCTACACCGAATCCGGTTTGTACGATGTGCGTCTGACAGTTCCCGCTAATTTGACCGTTGCCATGAGCGGCACGATCATTGAGCGCCGCGAGAATGGCGACAACACAGTCACCTATCGGGATGTGACTGGCCCCATGCGCGACCATGCTTTTCAGGTCAGCAGTCGCTATGCGATCAAAACACAGGAAGTTGAGGGCACTAAGGTCAATGTGGTCTATTATCAAGATCGGGCTGCGGATCCGGTCAATGGTACTGAAGTTGCCCTTCAATATGCAGTGAACTCAGTTAAGACCTTTAACGCTGCCTTTGGTGAGTATCCCTTTTTAGAGTTAGATGTCGTTCAGAATCCTACCCCCAGTGGAGTCGAATTTCCGGGATTGGTTCAGATCTCTCAAAAGGCTTGGGTGCGGGGTAATGATTACCTCGAAGTGGTGATCGCTCATGAGATCGGGCATCAATGGTTCTACAGCCTGATCGGGAATAATCAGGTACGCCACCCGTGGCTGGATGAATCATTAACCTCCTACACGGAATTTGTATATATGCGGGCGATCTATCCCCAAGGCACAAAAGCGCAAGATTACGTGAGCGGAGTCGAGCGTTTTTACACCTCGTACACGGGTTCGGGACAGCCTGATCAACCTCTCGATCTGCCCGTCAAAAACTACTTTAACTATGCTTACGGTGCGATCATCTACCGTAAGGGCCCACTATTTTATGTGGAATTGGAGCGAATTCTGGGACGTGAAACGGTCACCCAAGCCCTTCAGGAGTATTTCCGTCGGTACAGATATGAGGTAGTTCAGTCAGCCGACGTAAAGCGGGTTTTTGAGGAGGTTTCTGGGAAGGATTTGGGTGAAGTTTTCAGAAAATGGGTGGAGGGGTAGTCCTCATCACATTGATCCAATCTCTGTGCCTCGCCGCAGGGTCTAGCAGTCACATATATCCCCCTTCTCCGGCGGAGCAAGGGGGATATATGAGGGGTGGGTCCTTACAGGTGGGTTTTGTAACCTCGTGCTTCAAGGGCTTTAACCGCTTCACGCACATCTTGGGCGCGGTCACGGTGGCAGATCATCAAAACATCATCGGTATCCACAATCACCAGATCGTTGACCCCAATGGTAACCACCATGCGATCACTGACGATCAAACTGCCTCTCGTATCGATCTGGATATGCTCCTTAAAATCCCCACGAGAAACGTTTGACTCGTCATTATCAGAGAGAATCTCAAACAGGGTGGCCCATGTGCCTACATCACTCCAGCCAATTTCCACTGGGATCACCACAACATCTCGCGCCCCTTCCATGATCGCATAGTCAAGAGGTTTCCGGGTGATCTGCTCCCATTGAGAAGCGAGTTTTTCGGGATGCGCAGAAACCTCACTTAAGATAGCGTGCATTTCAGGCTGCTGGCGGGCAAATTCTTCAATAGCACGAGACGCCTTCATAATGAACATGCCCGCATTCCAACTGTACAGACCCGAAGCCACAAAGACCTCTGCGGTTGCTGGATCAGGTTTCTCCACAAAGCGCTGTGAGCGGTAAATCTCAAAAATCCCCTGCTCACCAATCTTCTCCCCGCGCTGGATATAACCAAAGCCGGTGGCCGGAAATGAGGGGGTGATCCCCAAAGTGACGATATAGTCCTGCTGTGCGTATGTTTTTGCAGTTTGAAGGGACTGCCGGAAGCGCTCTTCATTGGCGATATGATGATCAGCCGAAAGGATCGCTATGATCGCATCCGGGTCTTTTTGGGCGATGGTATAGACCCCTAGACCTGCGGCTGGCCCGCTGTCACGTCCTGAGGGTTCGCGCACAAAGTTCTCTATGGGCAGATAGTCCGTACTGGCATGAAGCGCTTCCGACATACCCGCACCCGTAACCACAAAAATGCGTTCTGGTGGCAGCAGTTCTTTGAGCCGTCCCACCGTAATTTGGAACATCGTGCGTTCTTCGGTGAGGGGGAGCATTTGTTTGGGGCGTTGTTTACGGCTTAAAGGCCATAAGCGTGTCCCTCCTCCCCCTGCCATGATCAGCGCATAGAAATCTGACATTGTTTAACCTCTACCATATGTTTTACTTTCCTTTTTCTGCCTTAGCTGATGTGAATTGCATACTTCAACACCCCAACCTGCTCTACTACATTGTTCAGTTCAAGCACGGTCAGGATGCTGGTAATTTCATGGATGGGCAGGGAACAGGCGTGTGCCAAATCATCAATATGCGCCGCTCCCTGACGCAGTTGGTGCAGTACAGCGGCTTCACCTGCGGATTGCGGTTGATATGCCACAGGGGGCGGTGTCTTGATAGGGGAAGGTGGCACAACTGCTTTGATCTGGGGGCGCGGCAAAGCGGGGACATCGGTCTGCAAGCTAAGCGCTTCTAGAAGGTGCGCCGCATCGGTGATCACCCCTGCCCCTGCCTGAATGAGCATATTCGTGCCTGCACTTGACGGCGAGAGCGCATTCCCCGGTACTGCAAAAACCTCCCGTCCCTGATCAAGAGCTGCATCAGCGGTCTTAAGAGCGCCGCTGGTTTCACCTGCTTCAACGATCACCACAGCCAACGATAAACCGCTGATCAACCGGGCACGTGGTGTAAAACTGAAACGCTTAACAGGTACCCCCAAAGGGCATTCGCTGATCAATGCCCCTTGCGCCACAATCCGCTCCGCCAAAGCGAGACTTTCGGGTGGAATCGAGACGTCCAAGCCGCCGGGAAGAACCGCAATGGTGCGACCATTGGCTTCAAGTGCAGCAAGGTGCGCGCTGGTGTCAATACCTCTGGTCAAACCGCTCACAATTGGGATGCCGGATTCGGCGAGTGGTGCGACGAGGCGGGTGGTCATGGTTTTGCCGTATTCAGTGGCGGTGCGTGTCCCACAAAAAGCCACTGCCCGCCGATCAGCGTTGGATAAAGTGCCCTTCACATACAACACCGCGGGCGCATCGGAGATGAGTTTGAGCAGGGGTGGATAGTCGGGATCATCAAACAGCACCGCTCGAACGCCTGCTCGTTCCATCGCGTGGAAGATCTTTGCTTCATCAAACTTGGGGCGGGATTCGACCAGAGTGGTGGCAGTCCGAAGGTCAAGTCCAGCGGCTCGAAGGGCGCTGAGTGGGGCACTCCAAACCGCTTGGGATGATCCAAAGTGAGCAACTAACTCGCGCAGGCGAATCGCCCCGATCCCCGGTACCTGACTTAAGCCAACCCAATAGACCCGTTCTGACAAGCATTCAAGCCCTTTCCTTAAGATCAACAGAATAGCCCTAGCAGCAGGGGATGTCAAGTGAGTAGACACAGAGAACCCCTTTCCTCTGCCTGTTGGTAAGGTGGCATGGGCTATAATCAGATAGGTAGGTGAAATGTACAGCAAGGGGGAAATGGTGCAAACAGGATTACCTTCGTTACTCACCAGCCGGATGATCTTGGTGTTTTTGTTTGTAACCTTTCGGGTGATGGCACTCTTTGCCCATCAGCCCTACTTAACCACCACCGAGGCTGCTTCTTATGATCTGCTGGAGCCTGATGGCTCCAATATACGGGAGCAGGGACTCACCTCTACGGGCGATTTTTGGTACTACTACGGGCTGGCCCGCTGGAGTGATCAAGGACTGCTGCCTTACCGCGATTACTGGTACGAGTTCCCGCCCGTCTTCCCGACCCTTTCACTGACCATCTACAGCCTGATCAGTGACCGCGATCAGAGCTACAGTAGTTATAATGTGTATGCCAACTTGCTGGCCATGGTCATGATCCTCGTTGACGCTCTGAATCTGCTCTTACTGCGGCGGCTTGGGACGCGGCTTCACGGTCCGATGACGGGGATTGCGTTGTCGTGGATGTATGCCTTGATCCCAATCTCGTTCCTCCATGTATTTTGGAACTTTGAGCCGCTGGTTGCCTTCACGGTTTTGCTCTCCCTCACGGGGTTTGTTGAAGGGCGTGACATGCGCGGTGCACTGGGCGCAGCCCTTGGGGCCTGCACCAAACTGTTCCCCCTGATTCTGCTCGCTCCGGTGTGGCGGATGCGTACCCCTGCCCAAGCAATCCGAACCAGTGTGATCGCAGTGGGGATTACCGCTGTGGCCTTCATAGGCATGATCGCTCTAAACCGTGAATTTGGCATGGGTTCGTTGATGGTGCAGTTCAACAAAGCCTCGTATCAAACCATCTGGGCAGTAATCGATGGCAATCAGGCGACGGGACTGCTTGACCCCGACCACCGCGATCCGGCCGCGGCCTATCAGCTTCAGGGCAATCCTTCCGTAGTTCCGTGGTGGCTGCGGGGGATCGTGTTCGGGGGGATCGGCTTGTGGGTGTACGTCCGCACACGGCGTCGGGATGAGATGGGTTTCGTCTTGTTCACCACGATTACCGTGGTGATCTTCTTTTTATGGTCTCAGGGGTGGAGTCCCCAGTGGCAGGTGACCCTTTTCCCACTAATCCTCTTGTGTATGCCCAACGGACGCGGGGTGTTGTTCTGCGTTACCCTCGGCATTGTGGGTCTGGCGGAATTTCCCCTGCTGTTCTCTTACGGTATTGACCGCTCTACCGGGATGTTCAGCCCACAGACCTTCCCTTTGTGGGTAGCGCTGGTCTCGCTTCGCACCCTAATGCTTGCAGGATTGGCTTTTGAACTCTATCGACGTCTGCGCGTCTCAACCCCCCGTAAGCCCGTTTCAGAGGTTGCTTAACCAAATGTCTTCTTCTCCAGTCCAAGCGGGTCCTTTTGCCCGAATCGTGATCCTCAAACCATGCTGCATTGGGGATGTGATCTTTGCAACCCCACTCTTGATGGCCCTGCGACGCGCTTACCCCGAAGCGCTCATTGATTGGGCCGTAAGCACCCCCGCGGCAGGCGCGCTGGAGGGACACCCCGCCCTGCACGCATTGATTCCTACTGGGAAGCTTGCTAACCCTGCCAGTCGAGCCAAACCGTTGGTTAGACTTGTCTGGGCGCTTCGCCGAGGGCACTATGATTTGATCGTGGTGCCTGATCGCTCCCGTTTGTTAGCGGTTGTGCCTCTGATGGCCTATATCCCGCATCGCGCCGGTCTGGACAGCGCTGGACGTGGTTTTAGTTACAATTATCCGGCTCATATCGATCCCCAACAGATTCGGCATGAGTCGGAGATATACCTTGATATAGGACGTGCATTGGGGATTGATGTGGAAGGGGTCTGGTCGTATGCCCCCCCTCCACCTGAAGCGGCTGCCACTGCGACCACCCTCCTGAGCAGCCATCAGCTTACGCCGGGGCGCTTCCTGATGGTACATCCGGGAGGCGGGGTCAACGCTGGCATGAGCATGGTTCAGAAACGTTACCCCCCACCGCTGATGGCCGCTTTGGTGAAGCAGATCGAGGTTGCTTTAGAAGGCGCTCAGATCGTCATAGTGGGCGCAGCCAGCGATCAAGAGGCGATCAGCGTCCTCAAAACGCACTTGGAGGCTGCAAAAGTGATCGATCTGAGTGAGAAACTTACTCTGCGCCAGATTGGGGCACTGGCCGTTCATGCAGCTCTCTATATAGGCAATGATAATGGGGTGGGACATCTGGCCGCAGCCTCTGGGGCAAAAGTGCTGATGATTTTTGGGCCTTCCGACCCCCGACGATATGCGCCTTTTGTACCCCCTGATCAAGCACGGGCGGTATGGCGTCCCATTGACCTGCCCCCTGAAGGGGTGAGCGCGGGCATCCCGCTCACTTTTGACTGGGAGCGGGATGGGATCAGTGTCTCCGAGGCATTTGAAGCGGCTCAGTCTTTGCTGCATCAACGGTGAGGGTGGCACTACCAACCCTCACCATTGATCCCTACTGACTGCACTCGATCCCGGTAGGTTCAAGTGAACGAGACATGATCCGTTGAAATTCTTTGAGGTACAGAGAGACCACCCGGGGGTTGCGGATGATGATCAGATTCTCATCGTTTTGGGTTGTGGCGGACTTGGTAAAGTTGAATGATCCGGTGATCACGGTCTGGTTATCGATGATCAAGACTTTGTGGTGCATGGTGCCGCCACCCGCTTCACGCTTCACCGGGATTTTGGCGCAAAACAATTCCGGCAGCGCCCCTTGAGACGCGCCTCGGTTCTCGATCACCCCTTCCACCGTGACGCCTTTCTGAAATCGCTCGATCATGGCCGCCGTCAGCTCGGGATAGGTGAAGGTGAAGATCATGAAGCGGACGGAGCGCCGTGACTTTTGCACTTCTGCGATCACCTTACTCATTACATCATCAATAGGCGCAAAGTACATTTCAATAGCTGTGCCCTGAACAGTCATGCTGGGCTGGAGTGCGCCTACTTTTGCCTGTCGCCCGAAACGTTTCTCCAAGAACATCTCATTAAACTTCGCCTGATAATTGGCGATGAGCAAGGGATCACTGATGCGCAGGACGTTGTTGTCGTTTTTGAAGGTGTCATTGAAGGATAGGTTCCAAGAGCCGATGAACAGGGTCTTGCGATCCAAGATGACAATCTTGTTGTGCATCAGCCCGCTGCTCCGCCCACCATCAACGTAGGGGATTTTGGCCTTGTCTAGGGCCGCGATGGCATCGTAGGCTTCGATCTTCTGGGAAGCGCTGGCCCGAACCGTGGTGCTACCGTTCTTTAAATCCAGAACCAAACGCACTTTGACACCCCGTTTTTGGGCTGCGATCAACGCATCAACCACAGACTTCAGGTTAAAGTCGAACGAGGCAATATCGATCTCGCTCTGGGCTTCGTTAATTGCTTGAACCACCACTTGATCAAAGCCGTTGCTTCGATCCGCGTTGATCAAGCTGGCATCGGTGAAATAGACGTTGAGCCAATCAACCGTTGGTGGGGTTGGCTGAGGGGTGACCCCCGGAACATTTGTGGCCACAGGCGCTGTGGTAGGAAAGGGCGTTATCGTCGGTGGTACGGGCGTAGCAGCAGGAGTAGATGGTTGACACCCTACCACAACCAAAAGCAGCCCCAACACACCGATCCAGATCAGATTTTGAGTGGCACTGCCCTTTTGAGAGAGATGTTGAAGCATGATCAATTTATTCCTTGATGTTTTAAAAAGGGTTATCCCTGTTTGAGTGTGCCTGATTCGGTTTCGGCTGAGGAACCAGCACTTAAGCCTTGTGTCCCCGTAGCTGAACCGGAATCGGCGAGATCAGTGGTTAACCCTTCAGAGGGCACGGAGGTGGCTTCAGTACTCTCGGCGCTTTTCATCTCCGTTACAGTCTCGGAAACGGCGTTCATCAAAGCCGCTAGTGGATTGATAGGAGCAGAAACTGACTCCCCAGACGAAGGTTGCACCTCAGCCGCAGGGGTGATCGCAGCAGGTTTGATCAGGTTGACCAGATAAGGCAGACTCTCCAATGGGGGTTTACCCGCGATCTGCTCGGCTGTTTGACGGATGCGATCTTCATCTAAGACCAGCGCAGCTTTATTGACCGTGCCAAAACGGATACTGAACTCACGCACGGATTCAATGAGGTCGACTGCGGGAAGTTCGGCCGCATCCGCAC
Source organism: Anaerolinea sp. (assembly GCA_014879835.1). Taxonomy (GTDB): domain Bacteria; phylum Chloroflexota; class Anaerolineae; order Aggregatilineales; family UBA2796; genus UBA2796. Next base: position 30,487 of record JACSRJ010000157.1, on the reverse strand, counting down.
CCAAACCGTTTAGGGAGCGCATGGTCTGCATCAGGTTATAGATGATCTCATTAGCGGCAGCTTCATCGGTCACATCGCGGAGCAAAACAGGGATCTGCGCCACTGCCCAATCAATGAGCCAGTTGGCGGAGTCGCCATCGAGGGCATCTGTTAAATTTTCAGTCTCCAAAATTCGGTCTTTAGCAATATCTTCGTAAATGATGTTACCCTCCGAACACTGTACAGTTTGCGTTGCATCGAATACACTAATGCAGCCGATGTTGTAGGGACTGATCATCTATGAGTGTAACAAAACGTAAGAACGCTTACTACTTGCTGTCGCTGGGCTGCTCAAAAAATACGGTTGACTCCGAGAGTATGGCTCAATTATTGGATCAGGCGGGGATGTATCCTATTGACGATTCGCGCCGGGCCGAAGTCTTGATCGTGAATACTTGCGGGTTCATCAATGCTGCCAAAGATGAGAGTGTGCGCGCCCTGCAGGATTTAGCCACACGCAAGAAGCGAGATCAACTGTTGATCGCAGCGGGGTGCATGGCCCAGCGTTATGGACATGAATTGGTACAAAAAGTACCGGGCTTGGATGGGGTGATCGGAACCCGACGCTGGATGGATATTGTGGATTTGATCTCCAAGCTGCGGCAGCGAAAACACCCGGAACCGCTTTATCATCTGCCCACTGAAGCGGTCACTGTTGGCAGTGACGAACGAGGCGCGGTGCGTGCGTCCGTGCAAGGGCACAGCGCCTACCTCAAGATTGCTGATGGCTGCCGTCGTCCCTGCGCCTTTTGCGCCATCCCCCTGATCAAAGGTACCGCGGTCAGTCGTCACCCTGATTCCGTGGTGCATGAAGTCCGGACTCTTACGGAGCGTGGGGTACAAGAACTGATTCTGATCGCGCAGGACTCCACCGATTATGGGCACGATTTAGGGATCAAAGATGGGTTGGCCCACCTGTTGGATCGACTCGCAACCGAGACTTCGATCCCGTGGATGCGGATCATGTATGCCTATCCGGGTGCGGTGACGGATCGGTTGATCGAAGTCATGGCCAGCCGTCCTCAAGTGCTGCACTATCTTGATATTCCCCTACAACATGGCAGTCGAAGTGTCTTAAAACGGATGCGCCGACCAGCCAATATTGAGTGGTGCTACGAGACCATCGCCAAGATGCGCAGTGCCATGCCTGATATGGCCATCCGCACCACCTTTATTGTGGGTTATCCCGGTGAGACCGATCAGGAATTTGAAGAACTGCTCACTTTTGTTCGTGACATGGAGTTTGATCGGGTGGGAGCCTTCACCTACAGCTACGAGGAGAACACCCCTTCCGCAGAGCAGGAAAGCCACCTGCCTGAATCGGTCAAAGAGGAGCGCCGTGAAGCCCTGATGAGTCTTCAGCAGGGGATCAGCCTTGCTAAGAATCAAGCGATGGTGGGCAAAACCCTCGATGTGATCATCGACGGACAGGGGGATGGTCTAACCGTAGCGCGCAGCTATCGGGATGCCCCTGAAGTGGATGGTTATGTGATTGTTGAAGGCGATACCCCACCGGGACGTCCCATCATTCCGGTGCGCATCACAGGGGCGATGAACTACGATCTCGTAGGCACCGTCGAGACTAATACCCCTATCCAAATCCGCTAACGGACTTAAGTTCCCGGCTGTTCGGGCAAACCTACCCGGTCGTGCCAAGGGGGATGACCTCACCGAGGTCTTTCCCCCGAAGGTGTCTGGGCACAATGGGTGGGCACTCCCACGCCTCGGCAGGGGTATTCATTCGGGTCTGGCTGAACTTGGGTAGGATACCGCAGGCGAAGCACTGATTACGGCAGTCCACCCGGGTTTCGCCTCGCTGGGACATGAGATAATCCTCGATCAGGAATTTCTTTTTGACCGCTGCATCAATGTGATCCCATGGGAAGACCTCGTCAACAGAGCGCGCACGATGGGTGTAAAAGTCCATTGACAGCCCACACACGCTCATCGCTTCTTGCCATAGCTCAAAGCGGAATTGATCCTGCCAAGCATCAAATTTTGCACCGTGTTTCCATGCGTATTCGATGACTGCACTCAGGCGGCGGTCACCTCGGGCAAGGAATGCTTCAAAGAGGGTATCTTTGGGATTGTTCCAGCGCAGATGCAGCCCATTCCCCCGCACCTGATCCTTGAGCAGGCGCTGTTTGGCGTGAATCTGATCGAGGGTATCCACACTGACCCACTGAAAAGGGGTATGCGGTTTGGGGATGAAGGTGCTGACCCCTACATTGACGGTTGCCTTATTGCCGTGAATCTTGCGCCCTTCATGCAGGACTGCTTTTGAGAGGTCGATGATCGCCTGCACATCTTCGAGGGTTTCGCTGGGATGCCCGATCATGAAATAGAGTTTGATTGTGCGCCAACCGCGTTTATAAATTTCGTGAGCTGTTTCCAGCACCTGAATGTCGGGCACATACTTGTTGATGATGTCGCGCATCTTCTCAGTGGCAGCTTCCGGGGCAAGGGTGAATCCGCCGCGACGGGTGTCGCGGAGCGCATCCATCAAATCAGCGCTCATGCTTTCGATCCGCAAGCTCGGCAAACTAATACTCAAGCCTTGTGCGCCCCAACGTTCACCAATGGCCTTGACCAGTTCTTTAACCCCGGTGTAATCTGATGAGGACAGACTGAGCAGCCCAATCTCTTCAAAACCGGTGTTTTTGACGATCTCCTCAACTGCCGCAACCACTTCCTCAACCCTCCGTTCGCGCACTGGGCGGGTGACCATACCCGCATGACAGAAGCGGCAGCCTCTGGTACAACCGCGCATAATCTCAATGGGGGCACGGTTGTGGACGGTATCCACATTGGGCACTAAAAAGCCGGTGAATGGAGGTGGCAGGATGGGCACAATGCGCTTCAGGACTTTAGCGGGTGCCTCAGGCACAGTTGGCTTCACCGCCTGAACCGTACCATCGGGATGGTACGAGACTTCGTAGAGCGCCGGGACATACAGCCCCTCAATCTTGGCCAGTTGGCGAAGCTGCTCATGTCGAGGTTGCCCTTTAGTGCGCATCAGGGTGCGGGCAATATCGAGGATGATCTCCTCGCCCTCGCCGATCACAAAAGCATCAATAAACGCGGCCATCGGTTCGGGGTTGTAGCAAGCATGTCCGCCCGCGATCACCAAAGGGTAAGTCTCATCCCGATCCGCCGTGCGCACTGGCATCCCTGACAGATCAAGAAGATTGAGGGCATTGGTGAAAAGCTGTTCATAAGGCAGGCTGATTCCTAAAAGATCAAAATCCCGAATGGGATGTTTACTCTCTAGACTGTAAAGCGGCACGGAATCGCGCCGCATTGCTTCTTCCATGTCCACCCACGGACTGAAAACCCGTTCGGCAAGCATATCAGGCTGTTGGTTGTAAATATCGTAGAGGATCATCAATCCCAGATTGGACATGCCAATATCATAGACATCGGGGAAGGCAAGGGCGGCCCGAAAAGGTACCGCGGACCAATCCTTAACCACACTGTTATACTCACCACCCACATACCGCCCCGGTTTGGTCACCTTGAGGAGGATGCGCTCCAGCCTTTGTTCGATTTGTTGAGTGTCTGACATTTCTCACGCCCCATACATACCGTTAACAGCGACCATTGTTGAATAAATCGGGCTAAATCTATTAAGCTCAAAAATAGGGTAAGATAAAGGATATGTGACATTATACCGAACGAGGGTCGAGGTTAAAAAGACGTGGATCAGCAAAATCCCAACCCACAAGGTAAACCGCGCCCCACTCCTCTGTCCCCACATTTGCGGGGACAGCAGAACCCGAATCCCAGTGGGGGAGAACCGCAGAGAGGGACACCGCCCACTTCTACCGGACAGCCCACTCGCCCCGATCTGACTCAACCCCATCAAGGTGGATACCGGGTTGAACCGGAGAATCCACCTGCTCAGTATGATCCCAATCGTTATCTGAACTATGATCAAGGGCAGTACCCGCAGCAGCAGGGACAGCAGCCCGGATATGGCGCGCCTCCGGAGTACCCCGGAGGAGAACCGATGCAGCAGTATCCCCAAGAAGCATACCGGGAAGGCTTTACCCCTCGAAATTGGCTCGACAACATGCCGCCGTGGTTCCCGCGTGACCCCAACACCCAGATGCTTTTAGGGGCAGGTGGAATCTTGTTGATCATGTGTTTGGGGGCGATGTGTGTGATCATGCTCATTTTAGGACGTCCGATCCCAGCGCCAACCACCCCTACTCAGGACCTAGGCGCGCTTCTTACGCCCTCTCCTATTGTAATTGTGGTTACCAGTGATCCCGGCGGTGGGGTGGGCAGCACTCCTTTGCCGGGGGTGGTCGATTCGTCAAAGGTAGGCACCGTCCTCAATCCCTTCCAAGATGCGGGGTTGGACGGGATGCAAATGATAAACGTGGATATTTTGGATGCCTTCAGTGGGACTTATGCCCGTGCTGCCACGGTGATCGCGGGTTCTGCCCAGATGGAACAGTTCACTACTGCCCTCAATATCGCCAATTTTGTGACCGCAAGAGATTTTAACTGCCCTGACCATGTGCGTCTATCGATCACCCGTGCCGATTCTTCAGTGGTGGTGATCGGCTTATGCCTCAAAAATGCGGTTATCGTGCGCGGCGATCTGCCCAATTTAGGGGGGAATGATCTACCTATGGGACCCTATTTCATCGATATTATCAAGCAGTACCTCTCGTCGAATCTCCTGCCCCTGCTGCCCTAGATATCGCTTGTCTGAAAGATGCCCTCCTGATCGCATATACATGGCGATCAGGAGGTATAAGAGTTTCGTATCGGGGATCATGCCTTTGCCCTTATCGCCCAAGCCATCTTCTCCTTTAGTGAAGGAGCAAACGAGTTTAATCGGGCGACCACTCCAGCCACGAGATCGCCTATCCAGTCGTGCCGCTTCAGCCAGCGCTTTTCTGGTAGCGATGTGCAACCACTGGTCGATTGAAAACCAGCTCCATGAGTCGCTCGACGTGACCTTTGCTGAAGACCCTGCCTAATTTCGTCGTCTTGCCTTGCTCCTGCTCAAACGCGAGAACTCCCTCAAAGCTGGCTTGCAAGTCAAGCGCCTTCGCGCTGGTTGGAATAACATGATTGCCTTGGATTGCCCTGTTTTTTGCTTGACAGCAGTACGGATTTGGGCTACCCTAGTAACTAATCACATCAGGAGTGGTTCGGTTCTGCCGAACCCGGCAACCTGGGGCGGACACCCAAGGTGCTATCCCGCATAACGGGTTTATCCTGTTTTACGGGGATGCGGCTTTCACTGGCAGCAATGCCCAAAAGCAAAGAAGTGTCCGAAACCTTACGCGGAACAATCACCCGCCGCCCTGATGTTTTAGGCGCGGGTTTTTTGTTTCCCTTTTTTACCCCAGATGCTGCCTGATCGCTAAACCGATGGATCTATTCAGTGAACGAGACCTACGGAGTGGACGATCATGACCAGCACATCTAGTAGTAATGGCAATCATTCAGTGGGCGTTGCCTATACCCTTCGGCGTGACGTGTTCCTGATCGGGGTTGAACGCCCCGGAATTGCCAATGCGCCTGACTTCACCGCACGGGCATATCTCGCTGCTGCTGCCGCTGAAGTTAATCCCATCTTCATCACCCAAGCATCTGCCGCCGGGAGTTTTTGCGCGGTGGTACCAGCCAAGGAGATTTATGCTTATCTCGACGCCCTGCGATCCGAGTTTGTAGATGCACTTGCCCGGCGTGAAGTCCTGAATCTGTGGGCCCGCTCTGATGTGGTGTTGATCGATGCGCCCTTGGTAGCATGTGCCCTTCTCGGCGCAGAAGGCATCAACTTACTGACCATCCAAACCCATTATGGGGATCGGGCATGGTTTGTGATTGCTGCACGTGATCAGGTTCGGGCCGAAAATGCACTCCGAGTTCGCCCGGCGTGTTATAATCAACCTCACCTTGCGCCGCGTGTGGTGGAGAAGATTGGGGACCATGAATCGAACCTTTACCCTCAGCGTCTTGCCGGAGCTTTTCGCGGTATGCCGCCTTCAACCGGGGGCATCTATTCCGGCGTGGGCAGCGATTGACGCACCCGCCATGCTGCTGTCGATCACTCGCACCCACGACGAACTGTCCATCGTCTGCCCGGAGAAGTCCGTACCCGCAGCTATCACCGCAGAAGGTGATCCCAAAGCGGAGCGGGGCTGGTCTGGGCTTCGGGTGGCGGGGGTTTTGGATTTTTCGCTCACCGGGGTAATCGCTCAACTTACTGAAACGCTGGCGGCAGTGGGGATCACGGTCTTCACCCTCGCTACTTATGATACCGACTATATCCTCATCCGACACGAAAGTTTGGAGCGGGCTGCACGGGCTTTGCGCCTCGAAGGTCACACTGTCGAAGGTCTCTAATGCTCGAAACCCCTTCCGTTTTGCCCAACCCGTTTGATCCCTCTCACCCCGCTGCCCCAGATCAGTTTTTTGGGCGTGAGGAGGTCTTTGCCCTGTGTCGAGGCTATCTGGCTGGTGGGGGCAGCCCTACGGTGCCGATCCTCATTGGTGGTCAGGGCATGGGCAAAACCTCTATCCTCCAACAGCTTGGAGTCCATGTTGAATCACGCTATCTAATCGCTTATTTTGATCTTCAGGTATGGGACACAGCCAGCGGCACACCGGGATTGCTCTACGCCCTCACTTTAACTGCTCGAGCAGCGCTGGAACGTGCTGTTGGTGGGCTGGTGCTGCTTCCTCCTCTGCCCGATCCCGAAGCCTTCCCGGATGATCTTCGAGGCTGGTTGGAATGGCTAGGTGAGACTCATCTAGAACCAGTGCTGCGGGTAGATCGACGCTTACGCCGTCTGACTTTTGCCCTCGACAACCTAAGCCGCCTCTTTGATGCCATTCAAAATGGTCAGGTGGGCACGGATTTTGGCAGTTTGCTTTCCACCGGGCTTGCCGCGGATGATAGACTGGCGGTCATTTTCTCGCTTCGATCCGACGATGAGCAGCGCCTAGAGGCTTTTGCCCCTGCTGCTGATCCCCTGATGCGTAAACGTATTGGGATGCTTGATGAAAGCGCGGCCCGCGCTTTGATCAGCGACCCCCCACAAGGAGTCTACACCCTTGAATCAGAGGCCGTAGAAGGTATCCTGAGCATGGCCAGTGGGCATCCTCTCCTGCTTCAGGTAATCAACCGCCTGATTTGGGAGCGCTCTGCTGGGCGAGGGCACAACGGCTCAATCACCCTTGCCGATGTGGGCGCGGTACTGCCCGATGCCCTCAGTGATGCTGATCCCATTTTGCGCCCAGTGTGGGAACAGTCAACGCCTCAGGAACAACTTGCGCTTCTGGCTCTCACCCGCCTGATTCAAGCGAACGGTGGGCTTCCCGTCACAGCAGAGGCGGTGCGTTCTTGGCTCATCCGCGAGACCGACGAAGCTCTTGATGAAACGGCCATCGCCTCCGCCCTCCGCAAGCTTGAATATCAGGAAGCGCTTCGGACTTCGCAGGCCGGGCGCTACACCTTCAGCGTTGGGCTGCTCCACCAGTGGCTTCTTGGGGTAATCCCAGAGGAGACTACGCCGCCCGCTTCTGATAGGACTGTGCCCCGACGCCTTCTGCTGCCTGTGCTGCTGTTGATAGGGCTTCTGGCGGGGGCGGGGTTGCTCTTGACTCAGATCACACAGGGGGACAGGGTCAACAGCGCTGTACCGACCCTCACCCTGCCATTAGATGTGGCCGCCACCCGTGAATCCATCGCCGCTACCCAGACCTTTGAGGCGCTGCCTACTGCAACCCCCACCGCAACCTATACCTTTACTTATACGCCCACCTTCACCCCGACCTTCACGGCCAGCGCCACTTTCACCCCGACTACCACCGCAACCTTTACGGCTACTTTCACCCCTTCTGCAACCTATACTGCCAGCGCGACCTTCACTGCCAGCGCGACCTTTACCCCATCACTCACGGCAACCCCGACCCAGACCTTTACGGCCAGCGCCACCTATACCCCTTCCAACACCCACACCCCTACCTTTACTTCGACGGCCACCGCCACCGCCACTGCAACGGCGACTTTTACCCCATCCCCCACAGCGACCCCGACGGCTACTTTCACACCGACTCCGATTCCTTCGATCACGCCGCCACCCTTCCCCACCGGACAGGTGCTGGCCACTCAGGCGCGTTAAAGCTTGTTAAGGTGTTTTTGGGAAATGGGGTTTAAGCGAGGGCGCTAGGTGTGGCTAGCCTAAGCCAGCACGCCGACGAGCATCTCGGTAGTCGTCTGGCGTATCAATATCATTGAGGATCGAATCAGAGTCTACATTGATGTAGGCGATATCCCCACTATGTGCGTTAATCACGTCTCTGGGGGCAGCGCCTCGCGGCAGATCGAGTAGTTCCTGCCAAAACACCCGGTCGATCAGGATCGGATGCCCTCTCCGTCCTCGATAACTTGGGGCCACAATCTTACCTCGCCCCTCGTAATAGGCCCCAATGATTTGGGCCACGATCTTGTTATCCAACTGAGGTTGATCACCAAGGACGATCAGACAGGCGGAGGTCTGCGGGCCGAGTGATCTAATCCCCACTTGCAGGGAAGAGAGCATATCGCCCTCGCGGTAGTCAGGGTTGTTCACGAACCGTACTGGTTCATTTTCGAGCGCAGCCCGAACCTTTGCGCCCAGATGCCCTGTGATCACCAGAATATCATCCAGTCGCATCCGTTTAAGTCGATCCGCAATCACCCGGATGATAGGGCGCCCATCCCACGGCAGCAGGACTTTGCTGGTATCGGGTTGATTCATTCGCCGGGACATGCCTGCCGCCAGCACTACCGCCCCAATCCGGCGGTGAACTTCCATCACAGGTGGGTCGTTCTGTACGGCACCCAGTGCAACCGCCTCGATCCGATGCTCACGCAGCACCAAGCGAGCGATTAATCGGGCGATATTGCGTCCCGTAGCACCCCGAGGGACTTTGTTGAGCAGGGCGATCACCCGCGCTTGATCAGGCACATTTCGCAGTCCCAATTCTCGATCACGCAGCACCGAGGCAACCCACGGATAACGTACTTTTTCACCAAACAGATAACCGTACTGAGCGCTCATGGCTTGCGGGTTGTAGACGTGATCCTCATCAAAGGGCATTCCGACCACATCCACCCCGGCAACGGGCACACAGAGAGTTGCTGATTCGGGGATTACCGGTTCATGGGGAAGGGGAGCTTTGAAAGGTAGACGCCGTGCCCCATCTGCCTCCACAAGGGTCACATCCGAATCCACTGCATCCATCAGATCGGAGATCAGGGCAGGTTCCAGCCCGATGACTTTCCCATTTTGAACGTCTCGGTACAGGAAGATAAACCCATGTTGACTGAGCGCACGAGAGATCGCTGCGGGGCGCAGTGAAGTTCCAGAGATGTTTACCGCACCGGGAATCAGCCCCAGTTCCTCGATAGCAATGCGGGTGGTGGTCGCTCCGATCACCCGCCAGCCGTCCTTGAGCAGTTCGTGACCAAGCCGAATCAGGCTCGAGGTTTTGCCCCCCGCGCCCGTGAAGGCGACCACTTCACCTCGCTGAATATTCAGCGCTTCGCGCAGCAGCATTCCTCAATCCGATCCCCAGTGATGCAGGTTTCCTGTGGATGCCCTGCAACTCCCCCTGCTGCACTCATTTTCTGGGTTGACGCTCGATCAGGCGGATGATCTCAAACCCGATCAGGATGATCAACAGTACCACTGGAATGAGGAGGATATAGCGCCAGTTGATCGGATCATTCCCAATAAAGCGCTCCCCATCAAAATTGATAAACACTGGCAGCCGCACGCCGTTGGTGAACTCCAGCGGCAGCAGCACCAGATATACCAACAGCGCGAACACGACGATCCCCAAACGGGGCAACCAGCCTCTACGCATTTTTTGCACCCCTTTTTGCCTGTGTTGAGTCCAATTGCTGAGAATCAACCTCTTGATGCACCATCCCACCGTGGGCAAAGGCGCTTAAAACCGCCTCGACCACCCCCCCTCCTACCGCAAGGGACTTATCTGAGATGGTAAAACAGTGCTGACGATGGGCACGGGGATCAAGGTCACCGATCTTCATACCCGCGCTCACGACCGTATCATCATCGATCAGTCCCCGCAGCACCCCCTCAAAGGGCGCAATTACTGGGGTTTGATCAATTCGTGCCACCAGATCCCCCGCCTGCACCCGACATCCGATCACCTTGATCTGAGTCATGATTCCGTCGGTAGGCGCACGCAGCACTCGATCCCCGCCAATTCCCTTGACATGCGCGGGCGTGCCTGTGTTTGGCTCGGCGCTTCCCTGCCAGTACACCCGTCCCAAATGATGCCCTCGGTTGGTTTCCACCACTGCATGGCAGTCCACACCAGCGTTGAATCCCGGGCCCAGTGCTACCACCAGCGGGGCATCGTGTAGGGAGGTGTCGAGTTTGGTCTTGGCAACACGCGCATCGACCACCACCGCAGGACGAAGACGACGGATGGAGTCCCCCTCAGGATCAACCAGCACCGTCACAATGCCTTGTACTGCCCATGCGTGGGCTTCCTCCAGCCGATCCAGCGAGGAAAGCCGCCCCAAGACTCCTTCAATCATCACCGTATGGTTGCGCACACACGAACTAAAAGCCACTGTGAGACGCACTGAAAGCGGCACGGGCAGTTCGGTCATAATCACCGGAAATCCCGCCTTCCTCAGACGGTACGCGGCTCCCGTAGCCAGATCGCCCGCGCCCCGGATCAATACAAGGGAGTTAAACCAAGGTACAGCCGGGTTGATCAAGGCAGTATTGCCCTTATCCCCGATGACTCAAGGGCTATGATGACCCGATCTGGGGTAAGAGGGATCGAATCGATCCACACCCCAGTGGCATCATGGAGCGCCGCACAAATGGCGGGAGCAATGCCCAGATATGGCATCTCCGCCATACCCCGCGCCCCAAAAGGCCCAATGGGGTCAGCATATTCTAGAATGACCGATTTTACCTCATGGGGCACATCCCATACTGTTGGAATCAGATAGGTGGAAAGGAACGGATTCTTAATCACCCCATCCACACTGATCAGGTGTTCATAGATGGTGTAACCTTGTGCTTGTACCACTGCCCCTTCGATCTGCCCCTTGATCAATTCCGGATTGACGGCACGCCCCACATCATTGGCAGAAACCACCCGAATCACCTCAATCAGACCCGTTTCGAGATCAACCTCGATCTCCACTGCCTGCGCCACATAACCATAAGCGAAGTTGGGATCAGCGCGCCCCGTCTGGGGGTCGTAGGGGGTGGTAGGTGGCGGACGGTACATAAAAGTACCGATGGCGGGACGTTCCTCGTTTGCCCATGCCTTCAGCGCCAGTTCAGCCGCTCCCCGGATGGCGTTGCCCGCCATAAAGGTCAAACGAGAGGCGGAAGCACTGCCCGAATCCTGCGTTTGGGCGGTGTCATGGGAAATCAGCGTAACCTGATGGAAGGGCACTCCCACTGCATCGGCAGCCATTTGGGCAAAGGCCGTATGCGCTCCTTGTCCCACCTCTGCCCCCGCATGACGCACAATGACTCGGTCAATGCGGGTGTTGCCATGAATTTCCACTGTTGCCCAAGACTTTTCAGGTGCACCAAAACTGAAGCCCACATTTTTGAAACCGCAGGCAAAGCCGATCCCTCGGCGTTTATGGGGCGCCGAAGGGGGCGCGGCCGGGATGCGCCTCCAACCTTGATCGCCGCTTTCCTTGCGCCAGTAGCCGCTCTCACGGGCACAGGTTTCCACCACCTGTGGGATCGAGACTCCCGGCGGCAGTGGTGTGCCCACAGAGAGTAGATCGCCCTCATGAAGGACATTTCGGCTCCGCAGCTCGACCGCATCTATGCCCAACGCCAATGCCAGCCGATTCATCATACCTTCGGCCGCAAAAGCGCCCTGAGGCCCGCCAAAACCTCGAAAGGCCCCCGCCGGAATATTATTGGTATAGACGCCGTAGGTATCAACATGGATGTTGGGGATGGTGTAAGGCCCTGTGGCCATCAGGTTGGCATTGCCCATCACTTTGCTGGTGGTGTAGGCGTAAGCGCCGCCATCCCCAATCACGGTGGCTTCAACGGCGACCACTTTACCGGCGCGGGTTGCGCCCCACTTCGTCCGAATCCGCACTGGATGGCGCTTATGGTGAGCGAGAATCGACTCCTCGCGGCTCCAGATGATCTTAACCGGGCGGTGCAGTTTCCAAGCGGCAAGGGCAAGGATAATCTGGACGGACATATCTTCACGCCCCCCAAATGCGCCGCCGATTGCTGGGTAGATCACCCGTACCGACTCCGGGGGTAGGTTCAGCGCGTGGGCAATCTGAAGTTGATCTTCATGTACCCACTGCCCCGCCACAATGACCGCCACCCGGCCCTGTTCATCAATATAGCCCAATCCGGCTTCGGGTTGTAGATAAGCATGTTCCTGCCATGAAGTGCTGAACTCACCTTCCACCACCACTTCGGCAGCGGCCCAGCCTGTGGTCATGTCGCCCTTACGAATGCGATAGTGGCACAGGATGTTCTCTGGGTATTTTTCATGGAGAAGTGGCGCGCCCGATTCCATCGCTGCTTCAGGATCAGTCACAATGGGCAGATCTTGATAGGAGACGGCGATCAAATCACGGCCAGCAGCCGCAATCGCCTCGGTCTCGGCGATCACTAGTGCAACCGCATCTGCTCGACAGCGTACAATATCCGCGCCGGGGCGATCCGAACCGGGACCACACAACACCGGCTGATCGTAGATGATCAAGCCGTATTCATTGCAGGGTACATCAGCAGCGGTGAGGACTGCAACCACGCCGGGAAGGGCCAGCGCCTTGCTGGTATCAATGGAGACAATGCGGGCATGAACCCGATCCGAATAGCGGATTTTCATCCATAACTGATCGGGCAGATCAATGTCGCCCGGGTAAGGGGTCGCCCCAGTCACTTTACCTACCGCGTCAAGCCGGTGGACGGACTGCCCAACGGTGACGGTCTTGGGGCGCTGCTCTGACTGTTCGCTCACTCTTCTCCCTCCACAAATTCCAGTTGAGCATCTGGGGATGGGGTCTCGCGCCGCACTGGGGGATTAGATCGCACCGAGGCGGTACGTCCGGCAGCACGTCGGCGGGGTTCGCCCTCTGGTGCAGCTTGTACAGTGGCGCAATAGGGACACAAATTCCAGCCCAGTTCGAGCAGTTCTTTACAGTTGGCACAAGTTTTTTTGAGGCGGGTATGGCAGTAGGGGCATACCTGCCAGCGGTTCTGAGCAGGGCGTCCGCAGCCGGGGCAGGCAGGCTTCTCTTCAATCCCCTGAAGCAGCGCCTCCTCCTCAAGAGACCGTTCGTAGGCCTCTGTTAGGGTTTCACGAGGGCGCAGCAGCAGGTAAATGATCAGACCAAAGACGTTTAGGACGGCCACTACCAGCGCCGCCGCAAGCTGCGCTACTGGCTCCCGTGAGCGTGCCTTCATGTCACGCCATGTCCACAGCACAAGCCCCATCCATAAAGCGGCAGCAACTGCGCCCCCGCCCATCACCAGAAACAAGATCAATTGGCTGATCGATTGCTCAACGCCCATCAGATGCTCTCACTTGCTGAAAAATGTGGGTTCATTATAGCGCAGTCCGATCAAAAGCCACGCCTATAAACGGAAGGGTAGGTCGATGGCAAAAATTTCCCTGTCTGGGTGCTGAGGGGGCAACAGCAACTTTTACCCCAGCACCCCTCTTCTCCCGCACGCGGGAGAAGGGGGAATTATACTGTGAGCGGGTATAAAGCGCGTTTTTAGGAAGCCCTCAACCCTGACTCTTCTCCATGAGGGAGAAGGGAGCAAGACGCCGCATATCTTCAAATCTCTCGCCCTCAGGGCGAGAGATTTAGAGTGAGGGCAAAAAAACACCCTTTTCGACCGTGCCGAGTATAGAGACTCTGAGTAGTAAACCACTCAAACTCCCCGGTTGGAGGACGTCCCCGCAAAAAGGTTTCACCACCTCCCCTAAGCGCACGCGGCGGTCGCGGCGGGTGAAGGCTAGAGTTTGAAGAGCGCTTTGAGCTTGTCTAAAAAGCCTTGTTCTTCGGTGGAGACGCCCGATCCTCTGCCTAACAGCCCTTTACCTGCTGCCCCCGCGACGGCTTCTGCTAGTCCATAGAGGAACTTCTTGAAGTCAGTCGCGTCAGGGGAATCCCCAATGACAAAGGCTACTTTGGTGTAATAGGCCTGAAAATCGTCCTGAGACATAGGCGCTTGGGGATCGCTGGAGGTAGGATCATCCGCACCCTTCTGGGTGAATTCGATAAACCGCGCCACCGCCTGTTGTACCAGTTTGTTGTCTTTAAAGCGCGCTTGGGCGTTCGTCACGTAATCAAACGCGGCAGCAGTCTCACGGATCATCCGAATCACCCCACCCAGATCAGAAGTCATCATCCCTTTCATGATCTGAATAGGTGCTTCTGCGATCAGTTTTAGTTGTTCCGGGTTAAAATCCATACAGAGACTCCTTTCTAAACACTTCAAAGTTAATTATGACACAAAGCATCAAACGCATCCTAATTGCTAACCGGGGCGAGATCGCCGTCCGAATCATCCGTGCCTGCCGTGAACTAGGCATTGAATCAGTGGTCGTATATTCCGACCCGGATGCTCACACTATCCCGGTACGCATGGCAGATCGGGCAGTGTCCATCGGCGGGTCTGCGCCCAGTGAGTCCTATTTACGCAGCGACAAGATCATTGAGGCAGCCCGACAGGCAGCCTGTGATGCAGTGCATCCCGGTTTTGGATTCCTCTCTGAAAACGCTGATTTTGCGCAGTCTGCGCTTGATGCAGGCTTGATCTTCATCGGGCCCGATCCAGAATCGATCCGGGTCATGGGTCTCAAAACGGCGGCTTTGGCAGCAGTACGGGAAGCAGGGGTGCCCACTCTACCCGGTTTTGAAAGCGCGGAGAATCTTCAGTTCTACCTCGAAGGAGCGCGCCAGATCGGGTATCCAGTGCTGGTTAAGGCGGCAGCCGGCGGTGGAGGTAAGGGGATGCGAGTGGTCTATACCGAGTCCGAACTGATCCCTGCTCTTGAATCGGCAGCACGTGAGGCAGGCAAGGCCTTTGCCGATCAGCGGGTTTTTTTAGAGAAGTACATTGAAGAAGCGCGCCATATCGAGTTTCAGATCTTTGGGGATCGCGCTGGGGGACTAGTGCATCTTTTTGAGCGTGAGTGTTCGGTGCAGCGTCGCCACCAGAAGATCATTGAAGAGGCACCTTCACCCTATCTGACTCCTTCGCTGCGGGCGCAAATGGGTGAATCAGCCCTCAAAGCTGCTCGTGCGGTCAATTATGTCAATGCAGGCACGGTCGAATTTATTGTGGACGCACGCAGCGGCGCATACTACTTTTTGGAGATGAATACCCGCTTGCAGGTGGAACACCCGATCACTGAACTAGTCACCGGGGTTGATCTGGTTAAGCTCCAAATCCGGGTTGCGGCGGGGCAGCCCCTGCCTTTTGGGCAAGCCGATGTAGCTCAGCGGGGGCACGCCCTTGAATGCCGCATCTACGCCGAAGACCCCGCCAGTCATTTTCTGCCCCAGACGGGCACGATCCTACGAGCGGTTGAGCCGTGGGGGCCCGGCGTTCGGGTGGATTCTGGGGTTGGCACCGGTGATGAGATCAGCATCCACTATGATCCCATGATCGCTAAACTGATCGTTCATGCTGGCGGGCGTGAGGAAGCAATCCGGCGCATGGATGCGGCCTTGGCGGGGTATGTGATTCTTGGATTGACCACCAACACCCGTTTTTTACGTGAGGTCATCACCTCACCCGATTTTCAGCAGGGCTACACCACCACCCGTTTGATCGAACAGCGTTTTTCGGAGTGGTCACCGGCCGAGAGGGAAGCCCCACATCCAGCACTGATCGCCGCCGCCCTAGGAGAGCTTCTGGGGGGCGTCAGCACCACACCAGTGACCAAATCAAGCGAATCGGAAAGCGATCCCTTTTCGCCGTGGTCGCGGGCTGATGGTTTCCGCCTCGGTGGGTAACCCTACCCCCGACTCTAACGCCCTAGAAGCCGCCGAGCTTCATCCGCTGCGGTTGCCAGCGCTGATTCGAGGGCGTTTAAGGTGGCGGGGATTCCCCCCCCTTGGGCAAAATTGGGTCGCCCACCGCCGCGTTCTGATCCCAGTGTCTTGAGGGTGCTCTTGAGCAGGGGAACCACATCAAGAGGCACATCTTCTGCCCGCCCCATGATCACCTGCGCTTTATCGCCCACCGCACCCAGAAGCGCCACCATTCCCGGCGCTGCCGTAATCTGAGTTACCAGTGCCCGCACCTCATCAGCACTGCGATCCTCAAAGGCGCACACCACGATCCGGCTTTCGCCCGCGCCTGCGATCAGGCTGGCGGCTTCGGCCTCGGCAAGCTGCGATTTGGCGGACTTCAATTCTGAGCGCAGACTTTTATTTTCGCTCTGAATACGGTTGACAGCTTCGATTAACTCCCAATAACCCACAGTCATTTCAGCGCTTAGGCGGTTGATGATCGCGTTTTTCTCACGATAATCACGCAGTGCCCGCACCCCACAGCGAAACTCAAGGCGGGTGGTATCACCACGACGATCCGCTTTGATCACCTTGACCGTGCCGATCTCACCCGAACGGGCAACATGGGTTCCCCCACAGGCCGTAATGTCAAATCCACCCACATCAACGATCCGAACTTTGCCTGCCACATCAGGCATTTTGCGTACCGGAAGGATCGCCAGTTCCGCTGGTTCGGGGAACCACGCCCGCACTGGTAGGTCTTGCAGCACCACCTGATTGGCAAGTTCCTCAACGGCTGCCCATTCTTCGGCTGTGATGTCTGCCCGATTCACGTCGATAGTCATGCTCTCAGGACTCATATGAACGCTGAGAGTTGCGGCCTTCGCCGCCACTTCTAGCGCCTTGGAGAGGACATGCTGCCCACTGTGATGCTGCATCAGGTCAAAGCGCCGCGCCTTGTTGATCTGCCCTTCCACCTGTGGATCATTCAGGGGTTTTTCAAGTATATGAAGCACAGCACGGTCATCGGGGCGGGTCTGAACATCCACCACTTTCACCCCATTAATCACCCCCTGATCCGCAGGCTGGCCGCCGCCTTCGGGGTAAAAATAGGTACGATCCAGCACCAGCGCGGGGCGATCCTTGTGGGTGGTGCGTTCACTCACCTGTGCCTCAAATTCGAGGGTATAAGAGTCGTTATAGTAAAGACGTTCGGTAGTCATCAGACGTCCGTTATAATTAGTCGGGTTGAGGATAAAGTTTGAGGACAGAGTTTAACGAGAAGTGGGGATGGCGCAAAGACACAACCTGTATCCTGCTCTGATCATCTTCTGCGCGGCGCTTCTGACGCTGAGCGCCTGTCAGTCCGATCCGGTGGTGCTGGTCGCAACGCCCATCCCACCTGACGCCAACTTCCGGGGATACCGCCACCCTACAGGCGCTTTCACCCTGCGTCTACCCTCGGATTGGGTGGTGCGTGATGTTAGTTATGGGGGGGTGGTGCATGTGGAGTTCAGCGCTCCCAACGCCACCGGACTGCCACTCTCCATCTATGTGATCAATACTGGCGCAGCCGTAAGCGCCTCCGCCCTGCTCGACTCAATGGATCGTTTTCAGGTGTTGATCAACGGCAACCCCTTGATCTATGACGAAATGAGCCGCAACGCTCAGGGTGACGGGAGTTGGCGGGTAGTGGGTGTTCGCCAGACCCCTATTGGGGCACGCCAGTTGAACACCTTCTTTCAGGCGAATGGGCCCTTGTTGGCCGCAATGGAAGCGGATATTACCAACCTGAACGCCGACCAACTTCAGGTGCTGCGGGCAGTGATCAACACCCTGCGCCTTGACCCTGCCGCGGTGATTGCGCCGAGCAGTATTCAGGCAATCGCTGAGAGCGGCGGCAGTGAAGCTTCGAATACCGCTGCCGGGGTTTTAACTTTCTCTGGGCTGTATGCATGGACAACACCTCAGGGTGAATTTGTGGTCAATGGGCAGGTGAGTAACGCATCGGGCGCGCCTCTAGAGGCGATCCGGGTCACCGCAATCCTGTATGATGCTGCCGGGGCAGTTTTGGAGGAAGCCTCCAATATCGTGCCTGTGGAAGTTCTGCTGGATACCGCCACCGCGCCTTTTTCGATCCGCTTTCGAGAAGGTAAACCATCTCAGACTGTGCGTTATGAACTTCAGGGCGCGGCGCGTTATGCTGAGTACGCTTTGCAGAGTTATTTAGGGGATGATCAGTTCATCCGAGGCAACGACCAAGCCCTCTACAACGCCAACGGTTATCTGACTGTCAGTGGTGATGTGGTCAACCGTGCGCAGCAACCTGCCTATTTTGTGAAAGCGGTGGTCACGGTCTTTGACGAAGGTTCACGGGTGGTTGCAGCGGATACCGTCTTCCTGAACAAATCGACCCTACTTCCGGGGGAAGTCTCGCGTTTTGAGGTGACCTTTCCCGAACTGGGGGGCAGCGCCATTCGTTATGTGATCACCATTGAGGGCAAATCAGTTCAGTAGGGGCGGCGTGGCAGACAAAAAACCCGGCACAGATGCGCCGGGCTGACTGTTCAGGGATAATCCAGAAGCTCGACTCAGGTTCAGTCGATGACTTCTTCTTCCTTCTTGCCCTTCTCAACCACTTCTGGCTCGGTGAGAACCGCTTCGCCAGTCAGTTCTTCCTCGCTCATTTCGGTCACGCCCGCAACCGCCGCCACCACTTCGGTTACATCTGCGATGTACTCCACATTGGGCAGTTTGGGCAGATCAGCGATGGTCAGTTTGGCGTCGATGTTGGTCAGTTTGGAAGCATCCGCCTCGATCACGGTGGGGATGTTGGTGGGCAAGCACTCGACCTCAACGGACATCACCCCGTAGGTGATCATCAGGTCAGAACCCAGTTTGGGAACATTGACCAGAACAATCTGTACTTCGGTGCGCAGGGTCTTGGTCAGGTCCACCTGAAGGAAGTCCACATGCACCACATCACGCCTGATGGCGTCACGCTGAACAGCACGCACAAGGGTGTTGTAGGTGGTACCGTCCACACTCAAACTGACAAGATGAGTGGTGCCCGCTTTGGCAAGGACAATATCAAGGGCGCGCCGCGAACAGGTGAGGTTGAGCGGGGTCATGCCCACGCCATACACCACCGCCGGGATCAGACCTTCACGACGCAGATTCTTAACTTTTTTGCCCACAACAGTGCGGGGCTGTGCCTCAAGGGTATAGGATTCGCTCACGGATAAAGTCTCCTAGTACGGCTCAAAATGTCCCCTGTGGCAGTCATGTACGCCGTCGGGGGCGTCATTCACGCAAAACGAAAGGGGCAAAGCCCCAAGTGGGTACGATTCTAGTCGAAGGGGCAAGGGGAGTCAATCCCAATTGCGCCAAATTCGGGCAATCGTAGCAAACCCAATGCTGAGGTGGGGTGAAGGTTGCACTGCATTTAGCGCATTTGCCCATCCAGTCGGTAGGCAAGCCCACTGTAACGCTGGGCCACCTTGTCGTTTTGGACGGCCAGCCACACCGACTTTTTTTGCCCAACCAGCACCACTAACTTCTTGGCACGGGTGACTGCGGTATAGAGTAGATTACGCTGAAGCATGATGAAATGCTGGGGCATAATTGGCATGACCACCACCGGATATTCTGACCCCTGACTGCGATGCACACTCACCGCAAAAGCGTGCAGCAGTTCTTCCACCTCTGAGAAGTAATAATCCACCAACCGCCCATCGTAGGAGACGGTGAGCAGTTCCTTGCCAGACGAGAGGCTGTAGAGTCGCCCAATATCGCCGTTATAGACATCCTTTTCATAATTGTTCCGGGTCTGCATCACCTTATCACCTACCCGGAACACCCGCCCATCAATCTTTTTCTCGGCGGTGCGTCCACCCTCACCGGGGTTGAGCGCCGCTTGCAAGCGTTCATTGAGCACCTGAATCCCCACTCCACCGCGATACATGGGTGCCAGCACCTGAATCTCGTCAACCGGATCAAAGCCGAACTTCTCTGGGATGCGGCGAGTCACAATATCCACCAATAGATCACCTGCGCTGTCGGGGGTTTCTGCCGGGAACATAAAAAAGTCGCTGGCCATATTGTCCAGTTTAGGCATTTCGCCTTTGTTGATGTGATGCGCATTGACGATGATCAGGCTGTCATCGGCTTGGCGAAAGATGGTATCAAGGCGAGTCACATGGGCGATCCCCCCCTTGATCAGATCACGCAGAACATCCCCCGCGCCCACGCTGGGCAGTTGATCCACATCCCCCACCAACATCAAGTGGGTATCGGGTGCAACCGCTTTCAGCACATTGTAAAACAGCACCAGATCAAGCATCGAGGATTCGTCAATGATCAGCATGTCCACATCGAGGGGTTCAGTATCGGCTTCATAGGTCTCACCGGGCATGAATCCCAACAGACGATGCAGGGTCATCGCGGGGCGTCCAGTGGCCTCACTGAGACGTTTGGCAGCACGGCCAGTGGGGCTGGCAAGGGCATATTTCGCCTTGAGGGTCTCCAGCGCCCGGATCACCGCCCTCAGGGTGGTTGTTTTGCCTGTGCCGGGCCCCCCGGTGAGGATGCTCACTTTGTTGGTGAGGGCTGCCTCTACCGCATCGCGCTGCTGATTGGTCAGGTTGATCCGATCTTGGCTCTGAAGAAGTGAGAAGAATTTGATCCAGCCAAAAGTTTTGGCTTTCAGCAGACGGGTGGTTTTCCACTGCACCATCTCGTGCAGTCGTTTGGCGCTGTTGCGCTCGCTGATCAGCATCGGGCGCAAGTAAAGCGCTTCTAGGGTGCCGCCGTTAACCTCATCAGGCACATGCTGCAAGATCACGTCGGTGCGATCCAGCAGTTCCTGAATCGCCCCTTGAATGCGCTCGTCAATGGCCCGGTTGGGCTTTAGATGGTGTTGATCGGGGTCATAATCAACCGAGTCCAGCGGTTCATAGGTCAGTTCATCGCTATCCGGTGGACTGTAATCTTCAGAGGGAACCGCGACCGCTGGCAGTTCCAGAAGTTTGATCACCTGCTCGATCACCAACGGGCGCGGGGCGAATACATGTCCGTCGTTCATCAGGGTTTCGAGAGCGTAAACCACCCCCGCCTCGATTCGCTCGATGGCATCAAGAGGCATCCCCATGCTGCGGGCAATCCGATCCGCGATCTTGAACCCAATCCCTTGAACCTCACGCGCCAGTTGATAGGGGTTGGTGCGCACCTGAATCACAGTCTCATCACCATAGGTCTCATAAATCTTGCGGGCTAACCGCGCCCCGATCCCGTACCCCTGAAGAAAGATCAGCACCTGACGCTCTCCGAAGTTCTCCATCCACGCTTTGATCAGGCTCTGAGCGCGGGTGGGGCTGATCCCCGGTACTTCACGGATGCGCAGCGGATCATTGTTGAGGATGTCTACTGCCTTCAAGCCAAAGTGATCCACAATCGCCTGCGCAGTGCGGGAGCCAATACCCCGAATCGCGCCGCTTGCTAGATAACGCTTCAGTCCCTCAATGGTCGTGGGCAGAATGGGATCGGCGCGTTCCGCCTTAAATTGTTTGCCATAAGTTGCGTGCATTACCCACATGCCCGTGAAGCGCACATCTTCGCCTTCATTGATCGGTGGCAGGGCCCCAACCACGGTTGCTAATCCATCACGCCCTGTGATACCCGGCATTGCCCGGTTAGGTTTGACCCGCAGCACGGTGTAGCTAGTCTCTTCGTTGTAATAGGTGACGCGCTCAACCACTGCGTCGAGGGTCTCTTGCGCCTGAGAGTTTTTAGGGCGGTCGTTCATGCTTCACCATTTAACTACGGGCAGAACTAACGCGGAGTGATGCCCTGCATCATGAAAGATGGTTTGATCGGCAGGGCGCAGTTCCGAATCAAGCAGGCTGCCCGTGCCGTGATTTCGTTCCCAATGTGGGTGTGCCCCGCTAGAAACATGCAGCCGCAGCGCATGACCGGGTAGGAATCGGTGGGCCGTGGCCCACAGGTCAATCTCGATCAAAATCGACCCATCCGGCTGTAATTCCCCCTTGCCGGGGACGATTCGATACAGCCCTTCACACAAATTGATCACTTTGCCGCTGGGATGAACGTCACACAATCGCCCATGAAAATCGGTGTGAATGAGGCTGGAATGTACATACAACTTGAGCTGTATATAACCGATGATCTCCAGTGGTTGACGCAGCACCGGTGAGGTGTACACAAGCACATCCGACCGGGCTTCGATCCTCCGTACATCGTGCGGCCCGCCATGAAAGCTGAACTCCGCGCCCCCAACCGAGGGGGTGGGATCTGCGGGATCATAACGGTAACTTCGTGAGGCGTGGGAGATGCGTTCTGGTTTGGTGTCCAGTCGGCCATCAGCGCGGAGGAAATAGGCACTGGTTTGGGCCGGTGGAGGGAATTCAGGCAGATCACGCCATTGGTTGGCCCCCATCACAAAAATCTTTACTGGAAGGGGACGAATCCGTTGTTTGTGTCCTTTGAGGTGGGAATCAAACCAGTCGATGCCTTCACGGAAGCTGTCAAACATCCCCATCGGGTTATCAGGCTGAAGATGATACCAAGCACCAATAGTTAAATATGGCTGGCGCCCGGCGGCCTTCAACTCTTGGTAGTCCTGAAGTTGCCCCCGTAAAAAGAAGTCATACCAACCGGCCACCAAATGCACCGGCGCAGTCACATTAGGCAGGCAGACCTCCGCCCGCACCTGCTCCCATGCAGGATCATGTTCCTCAGTGTGATCGAGCCAGTAGCGGTAATAATCGACACTACCGCCAGTGCTGACTGCATCTGCTTCAAGGATGGGCACATGCCCAAAAGCCTGCCGAGTAGAGTGTTCAAGCCGGGGCAGAATCGCAGCCGAAGCAGGCAAGGAGCGGTGACGGTATCGATCCAGCAGGTCAAAAATGGTGATCCAGCGCATCGCCAGCCCCATATCAAAAGCCCCATCAGGAAAAATGATTCCCTCTAGTTCAGAACTAGTGGCTGAAGGTACAAGGGCCTGAATGTCAGGGTCATGAGCCGCGATGGCCCACTGCACAATGCCAAGATAGCTGGGGCCCCATAAACCAATGTTGCCTCCATACCAATTCTGCTTTTTGATCCATGCGAGGGTATCGAGACCGTCATTTTGTTCGTTGAAGTAAGGGAAGAACTCGCCTCCGGAATCAAACCGCCCCCGTGTGTCCTGAGTGATCACATGGTAGCCGCGCTCCGCGAATCGGTAAGCAAAAAATGAGAGAAACAGCCCAAAAACACCGCCACCAAGTCCACGTCCATAGGGAGAACGGATCAGGATCGTGGGGTAGATCCCCGGTTGTGAGGGGAAGTAGTGATCGGCAGCCAGAATCACCCCGTCACGCATCACCAGATGAAGGTTGAGATCGGTCTTCACCCGAAAGTGGGGCCGTGGCCAATGTGCCACCTGTGCCAGAAGCCGCCAGCGTAGGCGGTACCCCAACCAGCCTAGCAGCCCTAACAGAAGCCATAAAAAGCGAGGTAGTTTTCCCATCAGCCTTTCAGCACGTCCGACCTTTTGTTCGATTGCCCCTATTTTACCTCAGAGCCTGTTTTGAAAAAGCTGAGGATGTTTGTTATGAGGCACAGCACGCCAAGCCCCACCACAGCACCGATTCAGGATGAGGGCGTTAGTGCCGGAGGGGCACACCCTCATGCTTGGATTAGACTGCCACGCAGGTAGGATTCCAGAAGCTGAAAAGCTGCCTGTGCCGACTGCATCTTATTGTGTTCCCGATCCCCAGTCCACACTCGCCGGATCACGGACTCAGCGTCCCGTGCAGCCAACCCGATATAGGTCAAACCCACCGGTTTGGTGGGGGTGGCACCGCCGGGGCCGGCAATCCCGGTCACACTGAGAGCCACATCCACCCCAAATGCCGCCAGCGCACCTCGCGCCATCTCCGAAGCGATACTTGCACTCACCGCCCCATCATGTACCAGATCGTCTCGGTTGACCCCCAGCAGGTTCACCTTAGCGTCATAACTGTAGGCTACGATGCTGCCCATCATATAGGCGGAACAACCGGGAACATTGGTCAGGAGGTGGGTGATCAGACCACCAGTGCAGGATTCGGCAAGGGCGAGGGTCTTTTTCTGGGTGATCAGGAGATCACCCACGATGTGTTCAAGGGACATAGCCTTCCTTCCTCTCCTTTGATGCAAACAAAAAGGGCGTCCCCTGCTGCCAGAGGACGCCCTCAGTTTCAGGTCTTAGGGTTGATAAACCCAGATTTCGAGTAAGATGTTTGCGCCATTATAACCTGCTACCCTCAGATACCCACGCTGTCCCTCCGCGGTATAGAACCCGATCATCATGCCCTGAGGCAGGTTGACCTGAGCGATCCCCACGTTATTGTTGATCACTGCGGGAGAGAGGTAGTCGTAGTGAATCTGAGTGATCTGGACGCCCGGCAGGGCACCGATTAGTGCGGGTGCAAGGGGAACCAGATTAGAGGAGGCATCGAACTGAAGATCGGGTGTGCCTCCAAAGACATCAAAGCTTGTACCCGGAGCAATCTGGAGTGAAGCACCCTGAACCGCAAAAGCGCGATCCACCCGATAGCTGAAGGGTGTGCTGTTGTTCAGTTCGCCCGCTTCACCCTCATCAACTTGCTTGTTGAGGTCAAGGATGATAGCGATGGACTCCACCCCTGTGCCTGCGAGAGTCACGGGTGATAACACCACTGGGAGCTGCTGCCCCGGCGCTAAACCGGGCACAATGGCCGAAGCAAAGACTTCGCCGGGGCGGAAACTGGTCGCTACCGCAAACTCTCCGGCCGCCACACCACCCAGATTCTGCACCGTGATGTTCAGGGTGAAGGATTGTCCCGGCTGCGGGATCGGCGGCACTAATGCTGCATTCACCAGCACAATATCAGCCTTAGGCACGGGGGTGAAGGTGGCCGTTGCGGGCACGGGAGTCGGGGTAGGCGGATCGGCAAGGATAGGCAGAGTGCTGATGTCTCCTTCTACCCGCAAGAACTGACTGGCACCGCTGATCCATGCCTGCTGCTGCTGGTACATGATCATGAACCATGTGAAGGTGGTGTTGGTTCCCAGAAGGCGTACCCGCTCGTTACGGGGCAGTTCACCGATGATCGGGTAGATCGGGTTGGGGCCCATACGCACATTGAGCGAACTCGAAACAACGGTACCATAAACCCCATCAAGGGTAGCCGTGGGGGGTGGGGTGAAGGATGCCGTTGGGGTTAGGCTTGGGGTAAAGGTTAACGATGGAGTCAGCGTTAAGGTTGGTGTCGCAGTCTCCGTTGGCGTTGCCGTCGGGATCGTTGCGGTGGGCGTGAAGGTCGGTACGGCCGTGGGCGCGCCCGGCAGTTCGTAGCGGACGGTTCCCGTGAATCCTGCGATGGCACGCAGCGCGCCATAAGGATTGGTCTCAGCGATCAGAAAGTTACGATGAGTCAGTCCCAAACGGGCTGCGGTCTCGATCTGTCCCTGTGCCCCTGTGAAGGGTGCCTGCTCATTGAGGGCCGCAAGGATTGCAGCGGGATTCGGGTTGGTGCTGGCGGCTTTGGTCACGGCCACTGCGGCATCATAGGCAGCGGCGGCGCGGCTGTCCGGCAGCCGCCCAAAAAGATTCACGTAATCGCGGGTGAAGGCTACACTGATCGGATCACTCAGGGTGGGTGACCAGTTGACAGCCCCTATCAGATTTCGTTTGCCCCCAAAGGGCAGCGATTCAATAAAAGCCGGATCGGAGAGGTCTTTCACCGCAAAAACGCCGTTGTAGCCGATTGCGGACAACTCCAAATAGAGGGCCGCACTATTGGCGGGGTCACCCAGTGCGATGATCGCTGCGGCCCCACTATCGCGGAGCTGTGCGGCGGCATTGGCCAAACGCACCCGCGATCCATCTAGCAGGTTCATCGGTACGTTGTAACGAGAGAACGCTCCATTCAAAATCTGCACTTGAGCGTCGGCAAGGGCATCCTGTTGGTAAACCGCGATCTTGCTGATCGCCCGATCTCTGATCAGCACTTCGGCCAGCCCATAAAACAGGTAATCCTCGGTAGGCCGGGTGCGATAAACCAGCGCACCTGCGCCGATGTTGGAGCCAGTTGCAGCGGTGAAGATGGGCAGTCCGGAGGCATTTAGGCTGTTCATACTGGCAGCCACGAGGGCATCGTCATCGGGCCCAAAAATCGCCACTGCGCCTAAACCTTTGAGGCTCTCGACCGCCCCTGCAACCGCTTCAGGCGTATTGGCTTCACCCGCTACCACCGCAAAACGCTGTCCACCAGCGGCATTCGCGGCCTCCACTGCCAGCGATACCCCTAGTGCAGTAGGACTGTCCAAGGGTGCCAGCACTCCGATCACTACGGGTGTACCTTGTGCCATAACCCGTGAACGAAGGGTCGGGATCAAAACGAGGCTGAGTATAAGCGCCAAAACTGGCATACTTGCCAACAGCCGTATTTTTTGATGATTTTTCATAAAATTCCTACTCCCCACAATGAGCAAGATGATTGCAAGATTAACCGTTTACGAGCGCGGTGAGTGACGGTTTTTGCTCCCTAAGAGTCATCATCCAGTGCTGAATAAGCGAGGTTCTTCTCGATCTGGTCAACAATGTACTCCACATGATTATTGGTGCCTGCCAGCTTTTTGAGCCGTTCCACAATCTGTTCCATCTGATCGTAGTAGGTCTTCCAGAAGGCGCGATCCTCAATATCTGCCACTTTATCAAGCAGACTCATGCCGGTCATGCCTTGTTTGGACTTCATGTCCGCATGGACGTGATCAAGGAAGAACTGAAGGGCATTGATCAGGGCAGGCGGGTAAAGCCGATACAGCCCATCGGCGATCAGCATCACCCGATCCCGATCATGTTCGATGACGATTTCCGCATGGCGGATAACCCGGTCATAATCGTCCAAGGTGCCGCACGACCCCAACGCATATACCAGATAAGCAGAGGCTTTCGGGCTTGTACTGGGGTCATCTGCGAGGCGGCGGATGGCATCTAACGAACGTTGTTCAGCCCGGATAGCCTCGCAGCGGTGAGTCACCAACCAGCGCAGCAGGGTGCGGGCATTCTGCTGTACCACTGTTTCAGGATCACTCAAGAATCCTGCTAGCCACGGCATGTAGTGAACAGCGTGTTGTTCGCTGATCTCGTCCAGAGGCAAAGAGGCCGGAGTCAGCAGCGGGCTAACGCTCAGAAAAAGGTTCATCTCTGCTGGAGTAATAGGATAACGCACCCGCGCCAGCAGCGCAGAACCAAGCGCTGCCTCGCTTAACCCCTCCGGGCTGATGTTTTCCTCGTTAAGGCGAGCACGAGCAACAGCAAGAGTATGCGGAGTCACGCCTGCAAGATCCGTGCGGGCAAGCGCGGAGATCACTTTATGTAAAAGCGGTGATTGAGACATGATGGGTCAATCCAGCCGAAAAGCGAAAGGGGGCATAAAGCCCCCTCCGCACCGATCAGTTCCAGAAATGGGCGTACACGCAGGTGCGCCTTAACGGGGCAAATCCATAGGCCCAGTCTCGCCAAAAGCGGATGGGACCGATGGCGCATCGGTTTTCTTCGACCATGCTGAGATTTGGATTGAGAAACGTTCGAAGAAACTGTTGGGAGGCAGTGCACCCGTCCCGTATGCCAGATCAATGATCCGTGCCTGAACCGTCAGGGTGGCAGTGTCCAGCAAGGCAGCTTCACCTTGGCGCACCAGCACTGCATCTCCCTTAGGCGCGAGTTCCGCCCGGATGGCTTCATCATTATAGGCATGTTCGCTCATCAGGACTTTGGTTAAGGTGCTGGTTGTAGTGGCGTCAAAAACCCACACTTCAACCGCAGTCACCTTTTTCGGATCGCCCACGCCAATTGTTTTGGAAATACCCGCTCCGGTCTCACCCAAAAATTTGCCGGCATTGTTTTCGACCGCGAAGGAGTCGTCGAAGTAGTCATCGCCCATAATATAGGTGGACATAAACTGAGCAACGGGTGCCCCCCGATCTACCACGGGCGCAGCGACAGGTGCAGCAGCAGTCCCGGAGGCGCTGGTCGGTGCGGGCGCGGGTGCAGGCGCAGTGGAGAGTTCCTTAGCGCGCTTTTTGGCTTCTTCCAATGCCCGACGCCGTTCTGCTTCCACCCCTTCGGCCACGGTTGAAGGCGCAGATGATTTGCGTTGGAACAACACGCCGATAGGGATAATCGTATTAAAGATGATGATCCCCCCGATCAAGAGGGCGGGAACCAGCACACACAGGAAGGGCGTCAGGTTGCCGTTGAAGAAGGTCGAAGTGATCTTCGACAACTGATCGGGATTTTCACGGGCGAACGCAGACACATCAAGCAGTTTGGGGATGAGCGGATCGGTAGGGTTGGCCGCGCTCAGTTCGTCGATCAAGCCTGTAACCACTGCTGGGGCGTTTCCCAAAGCATCCAACTGGGCTTGGGCGTTTTGTGCCGCAATGCTCGCGGTGTTGGGATCAACACGGGCAGCGCTGTACTGCCACGCCACCTGCTTAACGTACTCTTTTTTCCACGATTCACCTAAATGGACGGCTTCCGCCGCAGTATAGGTATTGGGTGAAACCCCATATGCCCACACAAAGGCAAGAATTATCCCCAGCAGGAAAGTTCCCAACGGGAATAACTTCCGGGGCACCCCCTGAGAGATCAAAAACGGTATGGTTTTGGGATCAATAAGCGTTCTTAATGACTGAAGCAGGGTTCGCTGCTGACTCATATTTCAGGTCCCGCCCTTTCTTCTTCCGACGCGGTGCGGAGCGTGCAGGTTCTCCACTTGGCAGTATTCTACAGCGGGGTTGGCTACAACACAAACATCAGTCCTCTGGCTCATTTTTGGGGTTGGGCAGCAGAAATTGAAAATCCGATCCCTCACCCAAGACACTCTCGACCCAGATATGACCCCCGTGCATGGACACCAGTTCTTTACAAATGGCCAACCCCAAGCCCGTCCCCGCACGGCGTTTTTCCTGATCTTCGGTGGTCTGCACAAAACGATCAAAGATGCGCTTTTGATCGGCAGGCGAAATCCCTTCACCGGTATCACGCACACCGATGATCACACCCTCTTCGTGGACAGCGGCATGGAGGACCACGCTGCCTTCAGCGGTGAACTTTCGAGCGTTGGAAAGCAGATTCATGATGACCTGATGCAGCCGCCGGGGATCGCCCTGCAACACAGGCAGTTGTTCCGGAATATCGAGGCTGAAGTTTACCTTTTTAGACCACGACAGTCCTCTGGCAATTTGATAAATCTCCTGAAGAAGCCGCACTGGATCAAGGGTCTCTAACTCTAGATGCAGCCCACCCATCTCGATTTGTGAAATATCAAGGACATCATTGGTCAGGGTAAGGGCGCGCTGAGCCGCATCCTGAGAGCGCTCAATCCACTCGCGCATCTCACCTTCAATCGGACCAAACTCCCCCTCCTGAACCATGTTAAGCGCGCCAATGATCACACTTAGGGGGGCGCGTAGATCGTGGGCAATCTTACCCAACCAATCAGTATGCAAGCGGTTGATCTCCACCGCCTGTGCCCAACTGCCCTCAAGGCGCTGTTTAGCCTCCTCAAGCTGCTGAGTGCGATCTGTGATCCGCGCCTCCAGTTCGTCATTGAGTGATGCGTTCTCGATGGCCACCGCCGCTTGATTGGCAAACAGAAGTAGGGGTGGTAAGTCTTTCTCGCTAAAACGCCCTTCGACCTTGCGATTCTCAACAAAAATCGCACCGATAACCTGCCCCCGGACGATAAGCGGTACACACATGACCGAACGCAGGCGCAGCAGTACCACACTGGTGGCATGGGCAAAATTGGGATGAATACCCGCATCCCGCAGCACCAATGGTTTCCCGCTCTCTACCACAGTCTGTAAGATCGTGTTGCTGATCTGATCCGCTGGGTTATGGGTCTCACCTGAAACCCCGCTGTAACTGGCGCGAAACTCAAGGGAGCCGTTTGGAGCAAGCAGCACCAAATAGCCTCGCTCTGCCCCCACTAGCTTTGCCGCTTCGGCCATCGCATACTCGAGCAGCGGGGTCAAATTGCGGGTTTGCGCCATTTGAAGGCTGATCTGAAGCACTGTGTCTAGGGTACTAATATCCATACCGCTGTCCCTAGGTTCTGAATTGGTCATTGAGCCCACTCTCCCAAATCTACCGGTCATTGTACCCTAAAGTTGCCTAGATGCTTAATCTGGGACTGATCGGTTGGGCAGGCCCGTTCTCCTCTGAACACTTTTTGGAGGTGAACCCGTATGATCAGGAGTGGATACTTGTTATAGCATTCTCCAACAGGGTTGAGCTGCTACTTACACTCTTAGAAGCCATTTGAGAAGGGTATGTGTTACCGGGTTTGCCCTCACCCCACGACCGCTGCGCGGTAC
>JACSRJ010000282.1 GCA_014879835.1 Anaerolinea sp. | reverse complement strand
ACTACAGAACGCTTGTCCTGGGGATTTTTATCCCGATTGTTTTGAGGATTCTTTCCGCGATCTTGACAGTGATGCGGTAGCCTAGAGTGGATCTGCCTAGTAAACATGACCTGTACCGTGCAGCAGATGATTATTGCCCCTGTTGGTGATCTGGGGCTGTAAAAACATGACATCCATCACTTGTGACCATCACAGGGAAATCTTACCCTTGTAAATGCAGGGTGCGGCTTTCCGATCCCGACTCGATGGACAAGGTGATGCAGCCAGAAGTATTCTGCGTGCCCATTTTTGATAAAATTCTCTTATATGCGCCGCTAACCGGTGTGGTGGCGCTCATAAATACCCGGGCGGCAGTCGCCCTTGCCCACGCAGGGAATGATCCTGAAGCCCTCCCCGTTAATCTGATTGAGCTTTCCCAGGCGATCTATGCCCCTACACAGGATCCGTCGCCCAGGGTAGATGCCCCACTTGACCCAATCTACCTCGGAATTATCCCCACCCGTGGCTGCAATATAGGCTGCCGTTACTGTGATTTTGCCGCCTCAAAAAATGCCAGCCCTGACATGTCGGCAGCACTCGGACGGCAGGCAGTGGACGCTTACCTGAAACTGATAACCCAGGCGGGACACACTGAAGGGCAAATTCACTTTTTTGGGGGTGAACCGTTTTATGCCCCGGCGCTGGTACGGTCAGTGGTTGAATACGCGACTGCACGGACGGCAGCGTCCGGGATGAAACTGCGCTTTGAGGCGACCACCAATGGCGTTTACGGTTCCAAGTTATGCCAGTGGATCGGAGATCACTTTGATACCGTTATCCTTTCGCTGGATGGGCTGCCTGGAGACCATGACCGTCATCGTCCTGCGCTCAATGGACGGGGAACGTTTGAGACCGTCGCCCGCAGTGCCCGCATTTTCTCCCAGAGCCGAGCCGAACTCATTGTCCGTGCCTGTGTAACTGCCGAGTCCGTCGCTTCGATGCCCGATTTTGCGCACTGGATCGGTGTGGAACTGAAGCCCAGCACCGTTTGTTTTGAGACCTTGAGCCTCTCGCCGCTGGCAATTGAAGCCGGCTTTACCCCGCCTGATCCCCATGATTTTGCGCGGTGTTTTGACCGTTCAGACCAGATTCTGAGGGGATATGGCATTCAGACGGTTACCTCGTCCGCAGATTTGAGCGAAACCCGCACCAGTTTTTGCCCGGTGAGCAAAGACGCCCTGATTGTCTCGCCTGACGGGGCGGTAGATGCCTGTTATTTGCTGGAGGAGGACTGGCAAGAACGCGGTCTAGACATGCGTTTGGGGTGGCTTAAGGGCAGTGATTTTGAGATCGAAGCGCAAGCGCTGCGCCGGGTGCGGGGTATGAATGCCCACAATCGCCCGCTGTGCGCAGATTGTTTGTGCCGGTTTCACTGTGCGGGGGGGTGTTATGTGCATCACGATACCCATCGTCCTGCCGGGCAGTTTGATGATTGGTGTGTGCAAACCCGCCTGATTACGGTGACACAGTTATTGCGTCGAATGGGGCAAGATGCGCTTGCCGAAGCATGGTTAGCCGATCTGAGTGCGTGGCAAACGGCGGTATGGCGATCATCAGACCGATTGAGTGCCGCCAGCCAGTCCTGTGTTATTCCTGCCCAAAGGAGTATTCAAACATGATCACCCAACCTGACCTACCCCAACCCGCCGATCCCGATGAGGAACCGCAGGTTTTTGCAGTGAGCCACAACGGGGAGGGAACCACGCTCACCCGACGTGATTTTCTGGTGGCTGCAGGAGCAGTCACGGCGGCAGGGGTGCTGGTGGGGTGTAATCCTGCACCAATTGCGACGCCTACCTCAACCCACACTTCAACACCCTCAGCGACGGCAACGCCTGCTCAAACCTCTACTCCAATGCCAGTGCCCACCGCCACCCTTACCAGTGAGCAGCAGCGGGTAATCGAGTCTTGCCAGACAATCAAGGCGCACACCAAGTATGTTAGGGCTCTCACCATCTCACCCGATAGCAAGATAATGGCCTCGGGGAGCGGGGATACGTTTATCAAGTTATGGTTGCTACCCGAGGGAACGCTGATCAGGACACTCAAAGGGCATACTAAAAACATATCTTGCCTCGCTATCACAGCAGATGGCAGATTGTTGGCATCTGGATGTCATGATTCGACCATCAAGTTGTGGCCACTACCTAGTGGTGCCCATTTCAAGACCTTCGAAGGACATACCTCCGCTGTGAATGCTCTTGTTCTGTCACCAGATGGCAAGTTGTTAGCCTCAGGGGCTGATGATGAGACTATCAGGCTGTGGTCATTGGCTGAGGGTACTTTACTCAAAACCCTCACAGGGCACAGCGCTGGTGTATCTTGCTTGGCTTTGTCACCAGATGGCAAGCTGCTGGTGTCGGGAAGTCTGGATGCGGCTATCAAACTGTGGTCGCTGCCCGATGGGACGCTCGTCAAGACGCTGGTGAAAGATTGTGCGGGTGTTTCTTCTTTGGTGCTGTCACCGGATGGCAGGATTCTGGCATCCGTATGTGATGGTGAGAGTATCAAGTTGTGGTCATTACCCGATGGTGTCCTGCTGAAGACCCTTACAGGACATACCAATTTCGTGTCCTGTCTTGCCCTATCACCAGATGGCGAAATGTTAGTCTCAGGGAGTTATGACTCAACCATCAAGCTGTGGTCACTGCCCGACGGCGCACTGCTCAAAACTCTGGAAGGTAGTGACCATGTACTGGCGTTGGTGATTTCACCTGATGGTAAATTGCTGGTTTCCAGCGACGGTCAAGGTTCTATCCGATCTTGGTCGCTCCTGGACGGGATGCTGCTCGGTTGTGCGATGGATCTGGCAGCAAACACCGGGAAGGTTCAAGGCAGTAGTTACGATATCAAAGATGCCTCTGGTAGGATAACCACCTATACCCTGCCCTGCGGATCACCAATTCCAGCAAATGCAATCTGTACCTGTAACTGTGTGGGCTTATCCGGAAAGTCCGGTTCGTCCGGTGGCACGGGACATTACTGGTATCCCAATTAATTCACCCAAGGAGCGTATCATCATGACCACCCAACCCGATCTTCTCCAACCCACCGACTCTGATGAGGAGCCGCAGGTCTTTGCGGTGAGCCACAACGGGGAGGGCACTGCTCTCACCCGGCGTGATTTTCTGGTGGCAGCAGGGACGGTCACGGCGGCAGGGGCGCTCCTAGGCACAGCGGGAGGGACGGTTACCCCAGCCTCCGCCGCCCAGGACATCACCCCTACCCCTATGCCCACCTCATCCCCACAGGAGATCGGGGAGACATGCCAACCGATTAATGCGCATAATGACGCCGTTCTCGCCATCGCCCTGTCGGCAGATGGCAGCCTGCTGGTTTCGGGAAGTTGGGACGAGACCATCAAGTTATGGTCGCTGCCCGATGGAGCGCTGCTCAGAACTCCTACCGGGCATACTGGCGGTGTTTCCGCGCTTGCCCTGTCCCCGGATGGCTTCAGGGAGTGGTGACAAGACCATCAGTTTATGGTCGCTACCCGGTGGGACGCTGCTCAAGACTCTCACCGGACATACTGACTCTGTTCGCACGCTCGTGCTGTCCCCGGATGGCAAACGGATGGCTTCAGGGGGTAATGACAAGACCATCAGGTTATGGTCGCTGCCTGATGGCACGCTGCTCAAGACTCTCACCGGGCATACTGACTCTGTTCGCGTGCTCGCGCTATCCCCGGATGGCAGCCTGCTGGTTTCAGCGAGTAATGACGAGACCATCAAGTTGTGGTCGCTGCCAGATGGAGCGCTGCTCAGAACTCTTACCGGGCATACTGGCAGTGTTTCCGCGCTTGCCCTGTCCCCGGATGGCAAACGGATGGCTTCAGGGAGTAATGACAAGACCATCAGGTTATGGTCGCTGCCCGATGGGGCGCTGCTCAAGACTCTCACCGGGCATACTCTCGGTGTTTCCGTGCTCGCCCTGTCGGCGGAGGGCAGTCTGCTGGTTTCGGGGAGTGGGGATAAGACCATCAAGTTGTGGTCACTGCCGGATGGGGCACCCATCGGCTGTGTGATGGATTTGGCAGCAAGCAGCGGCGAAGTTAAAGCCAGTGCCTACGACGCCAAAGATAGTTCGGGGAAGGTTGTCACTTATACCCTTCCGTGCGGATCACCTATTCCAGCGGGCGCGGTGTGTACCTGTAACTGTGTTGGATTGACGGGTACGGGTTGTTCATGCGTGGGGGCTGGTGGTGGATCGGGTGGCGGGCATTACTGGCATCCCAATTAGGGTGAGAGGAGACCGATCATGGAACTGTACCCCATCCCTATTCCCGGTCAGGCGGGACGCTTTATCCTCTACCGCCCGCGGCTGGGACTCGCCTTTGTGGGGAATACCGCCCTTGTCCGACTGGTGAGCGCTTACGCCGATGGGCAAACGGCGGTACTGGATACCAAGCCCGCTATCCGCGCTTTCCTAGACTCGCTCGCGTTTTTCACGCCGGATCCGCCCGATCTGCCTCAAGCAGGGGGTGTTTTTCGCCCCTGCACGGCGGTACTGCTGCTGACCAATCAGTGTCAACTGCGCTGTACCTACTGTTACGCGGCGGCGGGGGAAGCAGAACGACAGGAACTGACCCCTGAACTGGGGTTCGCCGCCATTGATCAGGTGTGCCAGAATGCACTTGAGGCGGGGCGGGATCGCTTTGAGGTTACCTTTCACGGCGGTGGTGAACCCACCTTCGCCTGGACGACCCTGCAAGTCTGCACTGAATATGCCCGCCAGAAACCGCTCCCGGCGAAGATCACGATGGTCTCCAATGGGGTCTGGTCGCCCGCTCAAACCGAATGGATTCTGGCGAATCTAGAGGGAGTGACCATTTCAATGGATGGAACCCCTCACACCCAAGATCAGCAGCGCCCGCTGGTTTCAGGTCAGGGATCGTCTGAACTTGTCCTGAAAACCATCACCGCTCTGGATGCTCATCAATTTGATTATGGTATCCGCATGACCGCAACCGCCCCCTGGGAGACTCTGCCTCAGGGGGTACGCTTCATCTGTGAACACACCGCCTGTCAACAGATGCAGGTTGAACCCGCCTTTAACCTCAAACGCGGTGGACATCATCGCCCTGATACGAGCGAGGCGGAGGGATTCTCCGCTGCCTATCTGGAAGCGCTGCATATTGCCAGCTCACACGGGCGCAGCCTGAGTTATTCGGGGGCGCGCCTAGGCATGATCACCAATGCCTTCTGTTCCGCCCCTTACGATGCACTCATCGTCAACGGTAACGGGGATGTGGTCACCTGTTATGAGGTTGCCAGCCCCGCTCATGCGCTGTCGGGCATGTCGGTCATCGGGCATATCAGGGGAGGACAGGTGCAGATCGATACGGCGGCACGGGATCACCTGCACGGGTTGATGGCGGAACGCCGCGCTGCCTGCCAAGGGTGTTTCTGTTACTGGTCATGTGCCGGGGATTGTTATGCTCGCAGTTTTGAGGTGTCTGAGGGGGGGCATCAGAGGCGCGACGGGCGCTGCCAGATTAACCAACACCTCACCCGTGAACTGCTGCTGGCGCGCATGGCGGAAAACGGGGGACTCTGGTGCGGGGTGCAGGCTGTGCCCCATGGAGCAAGGGTGGTATCTCAGGAGGAGGCGCATCAGGCATGACCTTGATCTCGGAGCCGGTTCAGTGGGCGCTGGATCGTTACGATTTTGAACACTTTCCGCGAGGGGAGACAAAAGTACTGCTCTCCCGGCGGCAGTTCTGGCTGACCCTTTTTAACGGGGTGGAGGTACTCAGTGACAAACACAAGGGCTTACCCACCTTCGGTTTGCAGCAGTTAGGCAGTCTGCCCGATGACCAGATCGGGC
This sequence comes from Anaerolinea sp., assembly GCA_014879835.1. Classification (GTDB taxonomy): domain Bacteria; phylum Chloroflexota; class Anaerolineae; order Aggregatilineales; family UBA2796; genus UBA2796. Next base: position 3,442 of record JACSRJ010000282.1, on the reverse strand, counting down.
GAATGTGCCCGGCAGTCCAGCAGGGGGTGAAGATCAGCACGGTGGATGGTTTTGTGTGTGCTACCATCCCTGATGGGGTGGGTATGCTGCGTTTGTTCCCCCTAGACTCACCGGCGCTGCCCGCCTTTAACCTGTTCAACGGCATGACCTCAATGGTGGCGATTAGCCAGAACTTAGCTCCTCTCGTTGGACAGACTGAGACCTTCTGTTTTGCTTATGTGCGCGGGCTCTTCCTGGTTTTGGTGATGCGTGGGGTGTGCGCCCCCGCCAATTTCTGAGGCAGTATGGTGAAGATCAAGGATGAAACGCATTTTGTGCCTGCATCGGGAACACCTTTGCCCATCTTCCAGCGGGAATTGGAGGACGGCGGACGGGCGTTTTACGCGCCGGGTTATCTGGTGGTGGTCGATAAAGCACATGCCTTTCAACCTGAACTGAATCAGCCTGCGCCTGCCTTTGCCCACCTGCACACCCACGCCCATAAGGCATTGATTCAATGGAAGGCGCTTGCAGAACGCCCTTTTCTCCCCCTTTGCCTCACCTTATACCTGAATAACGAATGTAACCTACACTGCGCCTACTGTTTTTCGATGCCCCAACCCCATACAGCCCCCCGGCTGGAGCGCGAAGCCATTCGAGCGGGTGCGGAGATTGTTGCGCGCAACTGCGAGGAACAAGGGCGTGCCCTGACCGTCGTTTTTCATGGCGGCGGAGAGCCAACCTTACATCAAAACGAATTGGAAACAGCGCTGAGCACAGTCGAACAGATCGCCGCGACTCACGGTATCCCCATCTTTCGTTACCTTGCCACCAACGGCGTGATGCCTGAGCAACGAGCGCGCTGGATAGGCGCACATGTTGATCTGATTGGCATTTCGTGCGACGGCACGCCAGAAATTCAAGGGGCGCAGCGTCCGCTGAGGGGAGGGGCAAGCAGTGCACCCTACCTCGAACGCACAGCCCAAATCATCCGCGAGGCGGGCAAACCCTTGCATGTGCGCGTAACTCTCACCCCGGGCACCTTTCTGAGCCAAGCGGAAATCGCTGCGTATGTGTGCCGGGTGCTGCGCCCCTCAGAAATCCACGTAGAGCCCGTTTATGGGGTAGGGCGTGGGGCACACATGGAGGAATCGTGGCACCCTGAAGACGCGGATCGGTTTGTTGCCGCCTTTGAGGAAGGGCGTGCCGTCGCGGCGCGATATGGGATCGTGTGGCGTACCTCAGGGGTACGGATGGGTGAAATTCACGGTCCATACTGCCATATCTTCCGCGATGTGCTCAACCTCATTCCCGGTGGTGCCACAACCGCCTGTTTTTGCGCTTCGGATGCAGACACCGTAACCACCCGCCACACCGCCATTGGGCATTGGCAGCCGGGTACCGTGTTCCCCCTTGATCGGGATCACATCAGGCACATGCAGCAGGTGGTGAGCAGCCCTCAGGGTGCCTGTGAACGGTGCTTTAATCGTTTTCACTGCACCCGTGGCTGTCCTGAGGTTTGTCCTTGGGATGGTGCCATGCAGGCGGTTGAAACCACTTTTCGCTGTCGGGTGGCGCGTGCCCTGGCGAACACACAGCTCACGGCTGAAATCGCCACGTTACAGAACAGCAGCGACTATTACCTCCTGGGAATCGCGGCGAAAGAGATACAAACCCTATGATCGTGAGCAACATAGCCCCACCCCGCTTTATGGAGTTTTTCCGGGATTCGCCACCTGAAGTGAATCTTGACGCCATTTGGTCTGCTCATGCTGCCTTACGCGGATACTATAACCCCAACGAATGGGTGCTGCCCCTGCCTGCCTGGGCAATGCGCCCCTACGATGATTCTGGTGAGGGAGTGTGGGCGACTCTTCAGGCATGTTTAGAAAGTCAGGCAGCGGCAACAGCAAATGACCCCATGTGCATTTACATTCATGTTCCCTTCTGTACCCGCAAGTGCGGTTTCTGCGACAGTTACTCGTTTCATCTGAAGTCCCACAGGGTTGAGCGCCTTGATGCTTACACCGATCGGGTGTGCGCTGAACTGGAGTTATGGAGTAAACAGGGGGCGCTGAGCCAACGCCCTGTTTCAACCGTCCATCTGGGCGGTGGCACCCCCGCTTACTTGGGTGAACGGAACCTCTCGCGTCTGGTGGAATGCTGCCGCAGGCTCTTTAACACTAATCCTGCAACTGAGTGGGCATTGGAAACCACGGTTGAATCTCTCACCTCATCAATGTTCACGACTCTCCACGCGCTGGGCTTCCGACGGCTGCATCTGGGTGTACAGAGTATGCAGGATGAGGTGCGCACCCTGATCGGCAGGAAGCGCCCTGCTCTTGAAGTCATTGAGCGGGTGGAAGCAGCGCGGACGCTGGATTGGATCGTGAGTGTGGACCTGATCTGCGGGCTGCCCGGTCAAATCCTGCGAGAATACATGGCGGGCATCCAATCGCTGATGGCAGCAGGGGTGGATGGTTTTTCACTCTACGAACTGCTCATCCGTCGTCAGAATTACCGTTGGGCAGAGGCACAGGGGCTGACCGAACGCAGCCATGTGCCCAACTACTGGATGTTTCTGGCGGGGGCTTACTGGCTGGAAGCTCATGGGTTCAGCAAAAACCTTTTTAACCATTGGGCGAACACCCGTGACCGGAATATCTACTTCACCTTTCCCACCCGGGGTGAGGATCTCCTTGCAGTAGGAACGATTGCTTACGGGGTTTTTGGCGATTATCACTACCGCCATCCTCGGTATGCCGATTATGTGGGGTTGGTTTCAGCCACTTTTCCCGGATTGGAGGGAGGCTTACGACGGAATATGGCAGAGCGACACTTTCAGCCTTATCTGACCGGGCTGCTTGCCGCAGGGGGAAACGGCATTTTTTCCGAGACCCTTCCGGCACAAATGTCGCGGTGGACGGCGTGCGGCTTGATCCACCAGAATCAGACTGGGGGCTTCAGCCTCACCCCCAGTGGTTCCTGGTTCACAGGCAATATGATCCATGAGGCGCGTTCAGGCTTTGAAAGCTGAATCCATTACAGGTACCAGTGGAAAATCGCTATTCTTCCTCTGCTTCAGCACCGAATTCAAAATCCTGAGAATGCTCTTGCATTCGAATAGAGGGGATAGTCACTGATGCGAGGCTGTGGGTTCAGTTCCATTGAAGTCTCCTAGTGCCAACACAGGCGAATAACACCCTTGTGTGTCATGAATGTTTCAAAAGTTACACCACCAGAGGTGATTTGGCAATGAAGACACCTCAAAGTTTTGCCGATGATCCCGCTACCTAAGGAACTGGTCTGGATCCCCGAAGTTTAGGGTATCAAGTGGATAGTTCGTGTAAACAGCTCCTCCCCTCACTCCGTCACGCCCCGCCAACGCGAGCCGACGCACCCGCAAGGTGCGGCGGGGTGCTGCGCGTGAGCGCGGCACCTCAGCCCCCACCGGCGCTTGAGG
>JACSRJ010000341.1 GCA_014879835.1 Anaerolinea sp. | reverse complement strand
GCCTATCAGGCCGGTCACGAGGATCAGCAGGCACAGCGATACCACCCCGATACAGGACAGAAGGAGCAGCCCTCGCCAGAGATCAGCCATCATGCCCCTTTGCGGATATACCTCCGTCGTTCATACTTCAAAGATAACATGATTGTGGGTAATCGAATAGTGGCGGGTCACTTTTTTTTGTGTCCTTTCACCAACCGAAACTGACTCAAGTTTGCGAGGTATTCGCGGGTTTTTGCCTCGCGTTCTTCCCGCGCCTGTTTGACCTCAGCGCGGATCTGCTGTTCCCGTTCGCGCCGTTCCGCACGCATGAAGATTCGCCCCGCAAGGCTGCTGCGCCAGCGAAGCTCAGCCTCATACATCTCCTGCGTGTACGGTTCTTCACCTTCCAGTCCATCATCGGGCAGATGGGGCGCATCAAACATAGCGTAAAAGTCCATCCACTTCTGGACGACCAGTTCATCTTCTTCTTCAGGGGTGAGATCATCAGGTGGGGTAGGCATTTCTGTTTCTCCTCATCCAATCGTTTCAAGCGACCTTACTTGCGGCTGCGCATGGCTTCCATGATTTCCTGATGACGGCGTTCTTCGCGCCGCACCTGTCGGGCACGCGTGCCTAAGGAGAGGGCTGCGGCGGGGATCAAAAAGGCCAGACAGCCCAGCCCCGGCACCAAAACGGACACAACCAAGGCCGCCCAGAAGGTGAAAAAAGCGATCAACATCCACATGAGGTAAGGCTCCTTCAGCTTGGGGTCAGAACTTCTATGAAGGATTGTGGATCAGAACAGGGGTTGGGCTTTAGGGGGAAGTCCCTAGTCAGTGCCCCGAAGGGCGTTATAGCAGTGCGCTACTGCTCAGGGCGTTAAGGTGAGGTATCTCTATGATAAGTTTCAGTGCCCCGCAGGGCGGGGTGCCTCGCTCACACATCATTACAGAAGCGCCGAAACTCACAGTCACGGCATTTGGCACGGGCACGGGGCAGCGGCGGAAGGTGCTCCCGGAGCAGGATGTCCCGGATGGCACTGATACTCGCTCGCACCTGCGCCCGCAGCGCTTCCGTGATGGGTACAGGGTGCAGGCTGCGAGGCACGATCAGGTAGAGGTAACCAGTTTCCACCCGCGCCCCCTCCGCCCGAAAACGCGACTCCACCAGTAGGGCATATGCCGCGATCTGTACCCGGAAGGAGTCGCTCACCTTGGTCGAGAGTTTGTAATCCACCGGTAGGTAAACCCCACCGGGGGCGATCACCAGTTCATCAAGCTCACCCCGCAGCCCCAGATCGGGACAGTGGATGCGCATGGGGATGCCCCGTTCGCAGCAAGCGGCGATGGCGTCGGCGGAGATGCTCACCCCCAAACTGGCGATGGTCACCCCTTGAAGGTGCATCAAAGGCGCTTGGGAGCGGGTCTCGCCGCCCTGTGTGATCTTGAGGCGCTCTTGGTATTTGCCGATGTGCGAACCAAACAGGTCGGCGTACAGGTGCTGGACGATGGGCATGATCACCTTCCTCCTGAGCCTAGGGTAGCGCAGGAGGAGGTGAGACCGATGAGGGGAAGTCCCTAATCAGGGGAGGGGGGAGGGTTCACCAAAAACCCCATAGCCCGCAGCGGTCTTGGCACCAATGCCCAGTTCGGAAAGGGCGGATTGAGTCCACTTTACGACAGTTTCCACCAATGTTTCTGGATACCCAGAGCGCGGCTTTACTGCAAAGGCAAAGGTTGTCCGGGCGGCAACCGTCATAAAGCTCACCGGAACTGGACTGTCTGCATCATGAGGCGCTGCTTTTTCCTGATAGTAGTCGCCGAAATGTGGGGTCATCACATCCACTTCGAAAAGCGTTCCTTGTGGGGGCAGCCCTTTGATACCCGTGATCAGGGCATCATAAAAGATACATCCGCCTGCTCCATCCTGACTGCCAAAAGCGACGCTGTATGCCTGCGCGTCGGGTAAGTTGTTAAGCTGATTCAGATCAAAGGTAGAAACCTCATTTTGAAGATCGCTCACGTTACGTTCGCGTTCTTCGTCAACTCCGGCAAGGACAGCATCCAGCAGTTCGACCTTTGATCTCACTTTGCGTTCTGATTTGGGTTTGGATTCGGCTTCCACCAATTCTCGAAGTTCTTTGGCGTTTAGGAGTGGTACCCCTAGTTTTTCTGCGATGGTCAGCAATGCATAGGCACGGGTCAAACCCTTGAGGGCGCTTCCGGGGATGATGGGCAGCCCAGTCACATGCTGCACCGTCAGACCGAACTCCATAGGTCCCTTACCACCCAGTCCGATGATCAAGCGTCCTAACGAACGTGCCTGAAAGCGGGCTGCACCTGTGGTCATCAGTTTCCAACGGCTGAACTGGCTCTCCAGCAGGGTCTGCCAAGGGGCATTATTTTTGACATTAAACTGACTACACACACGCTCTTGAAGCCAGCCATCGCGGAATTTGCGCTTATCAAACTTCTCCGTTGACCAGTTATCCTTATTGTAGATAGCCTCTTCGGGTACAAAACGGGCCAATAACAGGCTGAGATTGGCGCATTTATCCACCCTTCCCGCAACCAACACTTTGGCATCCTGAGGCACAAGGTAAGTTGCCATAGGATTCATCCTCACGCTTCTGCTTCAGCGAAGCGTTTGAGCCACAGTAGATAGGCAATCGCTTCGGCTGTGGCCCGGCGGTAATCGTGGGTGGAGCGGGTAAGCAGGGTTTGCAGCAGGTCACCTTGCCACCCCAGCTTTTTTGTTACCCATGCTGATAAATGATCGATCAGGAATTTGTGTTCTGGTTTTCCCTTTGCCTTCAGGAACACCAATGATGCACCAAGCCCATCACGCTGAATCATGGCGGCGAAGCCTCGCACCAGAGAGTTGTACTCCTTGTTTCTCCGGGTGCTTTCGACATCTTTCCATGCCTGTGCAGCCCGTTCCTGCTGCAAAGTCTGTTGGAGTGGCGGTTTCGGCATATTGCTCATGGTTCACCTCACTTCACCCACTGCAAGGCGACCACGCCCTGCCCAGTCGTTTCATCGCCACCCAGTTGGAGATACCCGCTCAGGTTCTCCATGAGCCATCCTGCTATCTTGTCCGCATCTCCTAGGGTACTCTTGGGAGCGCGGGGCTTACGTGCAACCACATGGCTGGAGAGTAACGCATCCGGGGGCAGTGATTCACTTGTCCACAGCGCGCCATCCTGAACGGTTTTGGTCTCGATCTTGATTTTCACGTGGGTGGTAATCTCGGTGCTGTTCAGCACAAAATCCCGGAAGGCGTTATCGGGCAGCAGGACAAGGCTGCTCTTGACCTTCTCGCGCCAGTATTGATAGACGGAATCACTAGGGAAGGCGTTCTCCGCCAGCCACTGGGCAGCTTTACTCAACTTGGGGTCGGTCTTGGCGCTGAAGGCAAATTCCTCAAGAACCACACTGCCACCTGCATCGACTCCATTTCCAGAGAGCAGGGCTTCACTGTCCTTTAAGTCCGGGAAGTTCAGATCAGGGAGGTTGTTTATTTGGGCCGCCTTCAGATCACGTCCCAAGCGGGCAAGCGCCAGTGGGCTGGTCACATAGGCAAACACCCCCACTAGCGAGCGCACCGGAAACAGCACAATGCGTGCTTCGCCTACCGAAATTGCGCCGGCATGATCCGATGCAGTATTGGTCTCAGGACCAAAGACCTCGGATACCTTGGATTCATCTTTAGCCTGACTGCGCAATGCACCTTTGACCCCACTGCCCTGAACAATGGGGAATTGGGTTGCCCGTTCCCGCTGGATAGGCAGGTCAACCGTGGAGACGCTCGATCCCGTTCCCGCATGAAGTGGGGACTCGGTGTACATAAACAAAACCAACGATTTCATCGTTACTCCTTCAATCCTGTGTGATAGTGCTTACCAATTTGTCTGGACAAACCCACCAAAACCGAGCGCTCCAAAATCCGGTTCACCTTCCGGCGTTTGGGTGAAAGGTTGGACGCAGGGAGTCGCATTCTCGAAGTAATAGACACTGCCCGCAGGGACAAAAGCCCGCATTGGTTTGGGACTGCCCTGCGCCAAATCCCAACCACTGATGGTGATCGCTTTGCCCACCGCCGCGCTTATCAGAGAGGCATTATGCCCTAACCAGTGTGACCATGTATTGGGCTGCCATCCATGCTCAAAGAAAGCAGGTGTGGTCAGGATCACTTTGATCTTTCCCGGTTTAGGATCAGGAATGCTGGCAGGGACGGTGATCGCTTCGTAGTAGGCGCTTCGCCCCTCACCACCAAGCATGAGTACATTGGGGGGCAGGAGGCGGAAGGACTGATCGTCAATGCCTACCACTAGCCCGGATTCCTGATTCTCAGTGTGGAGCGGACGTACAAATTCTGCATGATACAGCAGTGATTCTTTTGCGGTGCGGACGTTGTAATCAATGCCCAGCCCGATCTTTTCCTCGGTGAGAAACAGCTCTGGGCTGTCAGTGACTTTGGAGGGAGCTTTACCTTTCAAATAGGCGCTTAGCCCATCCTCGTCGAGCCAGCCATCGACTTCTTTCCAACCACGATCCTTACTAGGGGCATTTAGAGGACGCCAGTTCTCAAAGGGTAGGTTGGTTTCAAACCCAACTTGAGGTGCAGGAGTCGCAATACCTAACTGCATGTGCCCGTCGGATTCTCGTTTCATGAGATCAAGTGGAGGGCGCACGAAACGCTTGACACTTGATCCCGTCCTACTTGCCAAAAAAGGACCTAACAACCGAAAACTGCCGATCTCCGCAGCCTGATTCTCATTTGCAGGTGCGCCAACAGCCGCTAGCAATGCAGGATTAACCCGCCGACGCCGATAATCTTCAAAACTGACTCCCGCCTGCTCTAGGATGTTGGTGCGAATTGCGCCCGCCATTGTCTGTGGATACGGTGGGAATACACTGCGAGCAATGAACGCCTGACCCGCCGCAAAGGGACGCGACTCACGGAACATCCATACATCGTTTGCCTCAATAAAAAGCCACTTCATGAGTGTCCCCCTCCCGATGCCAAGAAGCGTGCCAAAATCATCCAGTCTCCAAGCCGATCCCAACCGTGCTTTTCGCCTAACTGGATGAGTGGCTCGGCAAGTTCATTGATCTTTTCCTGTTTGCCCTCAATTTTGGGATCCGTGCGCCGTTTGAGCAGCCGCCTTAGTTCAAAAGCGCGGGCTTCGGCGGGAACCTTCGTCCCCCATAAGGCGGGAGAGGCAGCGCGCACATCATATCCGATGCTGCTCGACAGCCATCCCTGTTGTTTTTCAAATGCGGACTGTAAATTGGTCACCAATTCCGCCACCTCATCCCACTTGGCACCCGTTTCCCGGATCGCAGTGGAGCGGCTATCGCGGATCGCAACCGCATTCCGTCCAAACTCATTTTTCGCGATTTTCTCCGCTTGGCGCGCATCATCCATGGCCCCATCCAGTGGCAAGCTTGCTTTCATCAAAGCAATCCCGGCACTAGCGGATGCACCCTGCCCAATTGCTGCTGACAGTGCATTTCGGAGTTCATTGGCACAGGGCAGCGCCTTCCGAAGGGGCAGTAGCGCCAGCACATCATCTCCGCCTGCATAGATCAGGGTACCACTATGCTCCTTGACAATTTCTGGGGCCTTATACTCAGCAAATAGTGCCAGATCAAGCGACAACTGTTGATGCTGTGCTTTCTCTTTACAGGCAGAGAGCCGTCTCCCCATGTGATCGCCATCCATGTGCAAAATGGCAAGATACAGAGGTTGTTTTTCGCCTTTGGGCTCAGGTTTGCCTTCACGAGCGATAGTATCAAGATCGGAGAAGCGCATAATCTGATCGGCTTCTTCACGCAGGGCAGGCACTGCCCACTGCCCCACGCGTTTGATGAGCGCGACTGCACCTAAACGTTCATTAGTACGGATGACCATGTGATCATCTTCGCCCCATTGATGGCGCAGGGGTTCGGAGTCGCGGAGACGATCCCAGAAGCGTTCGTCGTTGGAGAGTGCCGCCCCCATACCCGTGAGTGTGCATTTTTTCTCCCCCACATCAACCATCTGGGGGAAGTCCCTCAGTTGACGGCGGGATGCCATCGCCACTGAGGCGCGGCTGTAACTCTCACCATGATTCCGGGGATCATATGCCACCCGAACCCAGAAACATTCCAACCACGACTGGGTCTGGTTCCGGTAACGTTCCATCCATTCACCATCACCGATCTGATCCCACACCCACTGCCCCACTTCGTTCACAACATGATCGATCCAGTAATCTCGAATGGCAGTTTCGATGAGCGCGCCCATATCTTCGCGCTCGCTCAGGAAGGCAAAGCGATGGGGAATTGAAGTAGGGAGATTTCCGTCCTTCATTGCGGGGAAGATCATGCTGTCATCATCCACCCCTAACTGCTGCGCTTGGGTGATCCCCGCCTTTGCGAGGAGGGTTAGCAGGCGGCTGCCCACATACAAGTCCTGTGTGCGTCGTGCTGCCGCAATAAAGGACTGGACAGGCCCGATCTGGAAGAGATAGAGGGAAGTCATCGCAGCTCACCTCCCCAAACCGTCACCCCATCCCAAAGCTGGATAGCATCGTTCATGAAGTTATTCAGCACCTCCCACTCGATTTTGTCTCCCGGTGCGTTGGAACGCATAACTGTGAGGACAGGAAGATAATTCCCCCCCACCTTTCGCATCTGCGCGATCAGGGGTGAAGCACGCCGCTCATTACGCGCAGTGTATCCGAAGCTGCGTTCATGAGGACGATACTTTTCACTACGGAGGAGCCTGTTGAAAAGATCAATGATAAGTTTCTGAGGTTCCTTGTACTCTTGAGTACGCCCTACAACAACCCAACTGTATGCCGGATGGAGGGTAGGAAAGTTCGGAACACGTATGGGAGCGACTTCACCCACAATCTCGGAGAGTTCTTCTTTGATCCGTTTCACCAGTTGCATAGGGGACTTGATTTCTTCGGGTGGAAAGGGGTCAAACGCGCCAAACATCCGCCGCGAACGCTTACCTAAACCACCTAAAAGGAACCAGGCACCGCGTGCTTTCTTGTACACCACAGGGATCTTCACGCCGGGGCGGGTGACACTGTCCACCCGGAAGCCGGAACCCGGTTGAATCGCCTTTGCTGGAGATTTTTTCTCTCCTCGATGGGGCAGCATGAACGACTCTGCAACTTTGAGGTTATCGTGGCCATAAACTCTGACGGATACCATTGACCCCATTTGGGTTGAGCCTAAAAACGCAGTCTCTACCGTTCGTATATCTTCTAGAGATTCTCTTTTGGCCCCTTCGATAGCGCGCAGCCAGTAACGAAGCTGCCCTCGCACCGAGGCGGCGCGGAATTCCGGCTGATTCGAGGTCGCACCGTTCAAAAACATCGGTGAGACTACCGTCAAATTGTATGTTTCATGAGCCATTAACAGCACTTTCCCTTTCTCCAACTTTTCCTCGTACCTGACCCAAGCCCATGCCGGTGCGGATGCCGACCCCGCTGTAGAGGGCGTAAGCGCCGAGGGTCGCCAACTGCCGCATCCAGAACGCATCCCCGTTGGCTACCTGATACCCAACCCGGCCTACAAAACCCGTCACCGCGCCTTTCGACGCCCGCTCAAAGGACACCCGCTGAGTCTCGATCTGGTGATACACAACCATCACACACTCACGCACAAAGGTGAGCAAATCCGGGTGCAGTTCGATCCCCGCATACCGCTTCCAGCGCTCGATCAGGCTGCCAAAGACCAGTTCCGGCTGAGGCAGGTTGATCTGCATCTTCACCCCGGAATCGCCCACCGTTTTGTTAAAGGCCGTGGGGGCCCCAAACACAAAATGCAGGGTGCGGGGCAGCTCCCGCCGAAAGGGGTTCAGCCCCACCCGTGAGAACAGATCGGCGTAGGTGGTCTGCCCTGCCCACAGTTCCTCGGCTGGATCAGTGACTGCCGCCAGCACCCGGAAGGGCTGATCATGCAGGGTAAGCCCATGTGAGAGCCACTGAGGCAGCAGTCCATTGAGCACCAGTCGGGTTAAATCGGGGTGAAGGGTGGTGATCCGCAGGCGATAAGACTGATCCCGGCGCAGCCAGATGAGGGCTTCGCGCCCTGTACCCATCAAGCTGCTCACGGTGAAGGGTTTCAAGCCGCTTTCATCATGAACCGTCTGGGAGAGCGCGGGGTCAAGCTGACGCAAGGCATCAAGGAACCACGCCTGAGCCGCTCGTCCTGTCCAACCGGGGATTTCATCGTCGTGGGTAGGCTGCACCCGCAGCACCAGCGACAGCATATCGGGCATGAACGCTCTCCATGATCAGTAATAGGCAAACTATACACCACTCTAGCAGAAGGGCAAATGCGTATGGAAGTGAGTTTTGTCACTCGATTAAGGTGCTTTTGTTTGAGAATAACACTGAGGATTGTCAGGTGATTAGGGGGAAGTCCCTAAAAAGCGGAAGGCCGTTGGTTTCAGTGCCCCGAAGGGCGTTATAGCAGTACGCTACCTCTTACTAATAGGGTGAGGGTTCAATCGGCTCTCGAGTTTCAGTGCCCCGAAGGGCGTTATAGCAGTACGCTACGCACCTCTGCCAAAACGTGGGTGCTGCGGATGTGCGGTTTCAGTGCCCCGAAGGGCGTTATAGCAGTACGCTACTCAATACTGCCATGTATAAGAGACGGACTGTACAAGTTTCAGTGCCCCGAAGGGCGTTATAGCAGTACGCTACTCACTTCACCAGAGTGGACATAGCAATTGACGCTAGTTTCAGTGCCCCGAAGGGCGTTATAGCAGTACGCTACAAATGGAAGGGGGAAAAGAAGATGACAGATACCGAGGTTTCAGTGCCCCGAAGGGCGTTATAGCAGTACGCTACTCGGGGTCATCTCGCCAATGGCAATCATACTCTCCAGTTTCAGTGCCCCGAAGGGCGTTATAGCAGTACGCTACTTGACAGAGGCTCGCTGGATGAATGCCGATTCTTGGGTTTCAGTGCCCCGAAGGGCGTTATAGCAGTACGCTACTTGCTGAATTGGCGAAGGATCATCCGGTCAGCATGTTTCAGTGCCCCGAAGGGCGTTATAGCAGTACGCTACGCTTGTGCCATTTTTACACCTCCTTCTCCATTGTGTTTCAGTGCCCCGAAGGGCGTTATAGCAGTACGCTACGCGCGCCAGGCTGAGCGGGAAGCCGCCCGCAAGTTGGTTTCAGTGCCCCGAAGGGCGTTATAGCAGTACGCTACATCATGCTCGTAATGGATCATTTCTCCAATTCAATGTTTCAGTGCCCCGAAGGGCGTTATAGCAGTACGCTACATCTGTCTCTTATACACATCTGACGCTGCCGACGACGGA